>JALOMK010000001.1 GCA_025455505.1 Bacteroidales bacterium | reverse complement strand
CACATTATGCAGGCAACGATGCCGGAATAAATGCCGGCATTGCAGCCTTTGAAGAAGCTTTAAAGAATAACAACAAGGAATACCAGGTATTCATGTACGACGGGGCCCAGCATGCCTTTAACAACGATTCAAATCCGCAGCGCTACAATGAACAGGCTGCAAAGCTTGCCTGGGGAAGAACCATTGCCTTCTTCAAGGAGAAGCTTAAATAGGGCTATTTACGGCCGGGTGCCCGGGCAACACGCGCCTGCCATGCCTCCTTTACGCTGTTTACGAACGGCAGGCAGTGGTTGAAGAAGTATTTGTATCCTTCACAGAGGTAATTGAGCCCCGGTTCACCGGCTGGAGTCTCAATAAACCTGTTCTTGGGGCACTCGCCGTTGCACATTGCAAGAACATTGCACTCCCTGCAATAGAGAGGGAGGGTTTGTGATTTTGCCCTCCCGAATTTTCTCTGCCTTCTGCTGTCAAGAAGCGAAGCCAGCGATGACTTTGCAATGTTACCAACAAGATAATCGGGAGTAACATAGTGGTCGCATGAATAGAAATCACCTGTATGCTCCACAACCGGAACCCCACCGCAGTCTACCTTGAAAATGCAGAGCGTGTGATCCTGGCTGAAGGCTGTCCGTGCAGCCTCCTCGAAAATCTGTACCTTGATAAGCCCGATGTCATTTGCAGTCCATTCATCGAACACTTTTGAAAGAAAGATTCCAAAGTCCGGCGCGCCAACCGAACGCTTGCTTACTCCCCCATCCGAACCTGTCTCTCTTTCCACGAGGGGAAGAAAGGTAATGTACTCTGCTCCTATCGCCCTGAAATGCCTGTAGACTTCGAGCGGGAATTTCACATTCTCCGCATTAACAACACATAATATCTCAGGGTTAATGCCATGCTTCCTGAGAATCTCATAACCCAGCCTCACCTTGCTGTAGGTTCCCTCAAAGTTTTTGGCCTTCCTGTACCAGTTGTGCAGCCGGGCCGGACCATCCATGCTTATTCCCGCAATGAACCCGTTCGCTGCCAGTAACTTTCCCCACTCGCCGTTCAGAAGAGTCCCGTTTGTCTGGATGCCGTTAATGATCTTACTGCCAGCAGGCTTGTATTTTTTTTGCAGTGAAAGGGCTTTCCTGTAGAAATCGATGCCGGCCATTAGAGGTTCTCCGCCGTGCCAGGAGAAAAAAATGTTTGAATCGGTAGTTGCCTCTATGTGCTGCCTGATATACTGTTCGAGTATCGCATCGCTCATCTTGTAATTGTAGCTCCCTTCAAAAAGCTGATGCTTCCCGAGATAGTAACAATAACTGCACTTAAGATTGCAGAGGGGTCCGACAGGCTTTGCAAATACCTGGAACTCCCTCTTATCAACTACCTTCTTCATCCCATTTGATTATATCAATATCCTCCGGTGAAGTTACTTCCATCCTGACCCTCCACCCCCTGGGATAGTAATTGTTTGTCCTGCTTCCGATATTGTTTACAAAACCCAGCCTTACACTTTTCCACGTCAGAACATTCCAGCCTCTTTCCGGCAGCCTGGCACTGAGTGAACCCAGCCTGAGATAGCTGACTGCATCTGAAAGGCTGACCTCTGCCTCTGCAAAAGCTCCCTGCTTCAGAATAACCGACATTGCAAGGTCATGAGCCGGGATAAGGTCGGCATTTTTAAAAGATCCCAGCTCTACCCCTGGCTTGATTATATTAAGGCTGCGCGACAGGTAAGCGTAAATACCTGCTGAACAAGGAATCGAGTAAAACGACCGGCCTGCTTCAATCAGCCTTTCCGGTTCAGTATCGGCAATACGCATGAGGCTGCCAGCTTCAGCAATCCTTATGCCTTTATTCTTAATCCTTCCTATTGATATCTCTGCTCTTTCACAGCCCCCTGTCTTTCTGACGACGGCCGCGAAGAATCCTTCTCCCAATGTCTTACCAGGGTGAAAAGCATGGCACGCCACGCCGCCGGCATCGATCGTGGTGATGCCGGGAAATTGTAAAGTATCAATTCCTGCAGCACCAGTCTCCTGCGTATCACACAGCCACCTTATGTTTTCCTCGTTTTCAGCAGGGTTGAACGTACATGTACTGTAAATAAGGAATCCACCACGTTTCAGCGAAGGCCAGACATCCTGGAGTATCCTCTTCTGGCGTTCTGAACAGAGGGAAGTCACTGCGGGAGACCATTCCCCGCGTACTGCCTCCGACCTGAACATACCTTCGCCCGAACATGGAGCATCAACAACCACAAGGTCGAAGAATCCTTCAAGTTCAGTAAAAGCGGAAGGATCGCTCTGGGTGACAAGCACATTCGGCGAGCCCCATTTTGACAGGTTCTCAGAGAGAATGGCCGCCCTGCTCCTGATGACCTCGTTTGATACAAGAAGATTGCGGGGACCAATGAGCTGTGCCAGGTGGGTGCTTTTTCCGCCCGGCGCCCCGCAGAGGTCAAGAACCCTGGCTCCCTCAGCCGGGAGTTCACAGCTTCTTACAAGCTGCTCAAGGAACATGCTCGAGGCTTCCTGTGGGTAATAACATCCCCCATGGAATAACGGATCTGGCGTATATGAAGGACGTGAAGGTAAATAATAACCTGAATTGCACCACGGAACGGGCTCTGACCCGGCAGGAATCCTGGTCCACTTTTGCCGGTTTACCCTGATACTGGCTACAGGAGGCCCCGACAGCGACTTCAGCAGAAGATCGCTGTCAATATACTCCTGGGTGCGGATCCTTTTTATGAAAGCTTCTGGAAATGGCATCAGGTAAGCTTACTTGTTAGTCAGGTTCCGCCTAATCTAAAAACCTCATCATTGTTTTTCAAGGGCGATCCTGAAAATGCTGATGCTTGCCGGACCGGCTTCAAGCTGTTTGCCGGAAATTACTTTTTCAGGCCCCTTGATTACAACAACGGGATCTCTTCCGGGTTCATTTGTTGACATATCATCCGGGGCGACTATGCTCCATTTCTCTACGTTGTCAGACATTGAGGCACCCTGGATGGCAAGTGGGAAAGTTACTTTCTCCCATGTCGGGTTTACAACAGAAAGAGTAAGCGTGTCGCCATCCTGCGTAAGTGTTGCTCCTATGTCAAGGGGTCTTGTCTCGCCTGAAATTTCAAGCGGGATTGTGCCGAATTTTTGCCTGTAAAGCTTCAGCACCTGCCCGGTGGCGTCGAGCACCGAGTGGGTTGTATTTGTTTTCAGGCAGCCAATAACATTGACTGTCTGGGCATAGTTTGCCATATAGATTATATCGGAATGCTTCGAAAACTCGTTAATGCCGGCTGCAATTCCCATGGCATCACGATAGTAATACCTGGTACCAAGTTCACCGTATATGTGTGGGCCGTACCAGTAGTTCCATTCATCCATGCAGATCCTTATATCTTTGCCGTTAAGCGCGGGTATTGTCTTCCTGTATTCCCTGTGAGCCACGGCCTTTTCCCTGATTGCATCGGGGATCTGGTTAATGTGAGTCATCAGGCCGCCGCCATGGTAATCCTGCCTGTAGAAATGCTCGCTGATATAATCCATCCTGTCTGAACTGTTTGCAAGTATCATCCTGTCCCAGTCGCCCAGGTCACCGACCGCTATAAGCTTTATCGAAGGATCTGCCGAACGCATCTTGTCAGCAAACTCGTTGTTTTTCTTTACAAAATCCGCAGTCGACATATGACCGAGTTGCCAGTCGCCATACATCTCGTTGCCTATCGACCACCATTTCACGCCCCAGGGCTCCCGGTGACCATTCCTGGTACGCAATCTGCCCATGGGAGAGTCAGCAGGTGCATTGGTGTATGCAACTTCCGCCATTGCCTCATCAGCATTCCCGAGGCCGGCATTCACTGCTATATACGCTTCGGTATTAAGGAGTTCGCAGAAACGCATAAACTCGTGAATGCCCACGTCATTCGATTCCACACCCTGCCAGGCCGGGTTCTTTCGCGGCGGTCTGAGGTCACGGTCGCCGATTCCATCGCGCCAGTTGTAGCCGCTCACGAAATTGCCTCCGGGCCAGCGGTACACAGGGGAGTTAAGTTCCTTCAGCAATGTCATAACATCGCTCCTGAAACCTTCGATGTTATCAGAAGGCATAAGCGATACAGTGCCTACCCATAATTTCCCTTCCCCTACCGGTTCTACTGATAAAACAGCATCATGCACAAGCTCCTTCGACCTGAACGACAGAGGGAAGGTCTCGTATTTCCTCTTAAGGTCCTTTATTTCAACAGTCTGGGTGTTATCGTCCCATTTCAGGGTCACGAGAACCTTTTCCATATTCCCGGTTGACTTGAGTACTATATGCCCTGTATAATCAAGATCTTCCTTCAGTCCAAGATTTTCCTGTACAAGAATTGCCTTTTTGCCTTTTTCAGCTGACAGAACAGGGGTGTGGGCACCGGTGAAGGCATCCTTTTCATCCATCGACAGAAAAGACTTTTCACCTTCTATCCGCCATACTGATTCCCTCGTTCCCGGAATGTACCAGAATTTCCTGTCCTCAATCATCTCAGCCCAGATGCCGCCATAGATGCAGCGACCGAGGTGCTCAATGAACTGGCCGTAAATATATACTGGCATTGGTTCCGACCTGGCGCCGGCATTAATGGAAAGGGCGGTTGAAATCTTCTCGGAAGATATGTATTCGAGCTTCATATCGTCGAACCAGGCCCTGCCCTTGCCGTTCCTTTCAAGATCGAGCACGCAGGCAAGCGTCATGCAGTCATCGTTCCCGGTTTCAAACTCATATGTAACAAGCGTCCAGTCGTTTGTCCCGGTGAATCCTTTCGGTTCAGCATTGAGCCCGTCGAGTCTGAAGCCGGCTCCCTTGCCTGAGGAGGAAACAATGCTCTCTGTTCTTATCCAGCCCGAGAACCTGTATTTCGACCAGGGTTTAAGAAGGACCTTCGTGCTCCACCGGCCCGCAGCAGGCCTGTCGGCTTTTATAAACAGGCTTTTGGTGCCGTCATGCGCCACATTGTCGTAAAAATGAATCACGTTACGGGCCCTCTGGTCGAAGGTCCAGCCTTTTACAACCGACCCGTCAACTGTTTCAGCAGATGGATTCTGTATTATGCCTGTCTGAACACCGGCATCGTTTCCCGGTTTTGAAGTGCATGCCGCCAGGAGGGAAATGATGATCAAAGGAAAGAATCTCTTTTTCATTTCATTTAATTAATTAATGACATGATTCAGGACTCAGCAACAGGTTTTTTGCCGAATTTTCTCCACAAGTAGAAAACTGGAATACCCAGCAGTACAATCCCCAGTCCGGGGAAAGTGTAATTGGGTTTATAGATCAGCAAAATCACCATAATTGTAACGGTTGTTACAATATACAGGATCGGGATCACAGGGTAACCGAAGGCTTTGTAAGGCCGCTCGATATCGGGTCGCTTTTTCCTGAGGATGAAAATTGCAAGTATAGTAAGTGTAAAGAACAGGAGCACCGCAAAAATTACATAATCAAGCAGATTGCTGTAAGTTCCTGAAAGGCACAGAAGAACCGACCAGGCACCCTGCAGAATCAGGGCAAATGCAGGTACGTTCTTATTATTGAGCTGTCCTACTTTCCTAAAGAAAAGTCCGTCCCTCGCCATTGCATAATATACTCTTGGTCCGGCCAGGATCATAATATGATTGCATCCGAAAGTGCTTATCATTATGAAGATTGCCATTATCACTGCGGCATATTCACCTATCACAACGCTCATGGCAGAAGTTGCCACCCTGTCGTCGGTAGCATATTGAATGCCCCTTGCAATGGCATCCACGCCGTCGGGAGATCCGTGCACGGGAAGAATCTTCACATAGACAAGGTTTGTGAGCATGTAAAGCGACATTACGAGAAGGGTTCCAAAGAGCAGGCTCAGCGGGACATTCCGCTTCGGATTTATCACTTCTCCCGAAATATAGGTCACGTTGTACCATGCGTCAGCCGAAAAGAGAGAACCCACCATTGCCGTGGCAACCGCTGCAACCAGGGCAAAACCTGCAAGAGGTATAACCTGGTTACCTTCTCCGACCCTGCTTGCCTGCCAGAAAGGTTCATTCCCGTTCTCGAAGGCGTTTATCCCCTTAGTGAATAAAAGGCCAACAATTATGAATCCGAGAAGGGCCATAACCTTTGTTGAAGAAAAGATGTTCAGCACAATCTTGCCTGTCACAATCCCCCTTGTGTTAAGCCAGGTCAGGAATACAATAAGTCCGATCCCCACTGCCTGGGTCGATGTAATACTCAGCCGGCCGATATGCAGAAGGACATTTGATTCGGATATCCAGGGGAAGATAACACCGCTGAACTTTGCAAAGCCAACAGCAACGGCAGCAATTGAACCGCACTGTATTACAAGGAAGGTCGTCCATCCGAACAGGAAGCCCACCAGGGGGTGATACGATTCGCGCAGGTAAACATACTGCCCTCCCACGCTGGGCATCATCGCTGCAAGCTCCCCGTAGCTTAAGGCACCTATAATGGTAACAAGCCCTGTTATAAGCCAGACTACCAGCAGCCACCCGGGTGATCCTACTGTCCTTGCTATGTCAGCGCTCACAATGAAGATGCCTGAGCCTATCATGGCTCCTGCCACCATCGAGACTCCGTCGAAGAGATTGACACGCTTCTGCAGCAAATGACTTTCCTGTTGCATATCCATGGGTATTTATCGTAAAAATAATTAATCAATCGAGACTCTGCTGAAAAATATTAAAAAGAGGATGAATTTTACTTAATTTTGATAAGCGGATCTGCTGCATGAAATTACCATTTTGAATGGGAAATCTTATGAATGCTTTCCGGCACCCGTCTTTTTCGAGACAGCAATACGATTAAATCCAAATTATTGACAGGTATTATTTACCTTGAAACAGAACTTGTGCTCATGTACGATTTAAGAGAATCTTTGAAATATAACTTAACCAACATGAAAACACCATTAAGAATTGCTGCAGGCCTGTTCCTGCTTTTTGCGCTTGCAGTCAATACGTGGTCCCAGGCCGGGACAAGCCTCATCAAGATAATAGCCTCGACGGACCACAAGGACTGGACCTACAAGGTAAATGAAGAGGCAAAATTTACTTTCCAGGTATTCAGATTTGGCAACCTGCTCGAAAACGTAATAGTTGATTATGAGGCCGGGCAGGAAATGCTTCCGGACATCAAAAAAGAAGGAGTCATACTGAAAAACGGCATTCTTGAATTAAAAGGGACAATGAAGGTCCCGGGATTTTACAGGGTGAGGATGTGGGCAGTTGTCGACGGCAGGCGTTACGAAGGACTTGCAACAGCGGCATTCGAGCCTGAGAAGATAGTGCCGACGGTAAAGGATCCGGCCGACTTCGATGCTTTCTGGTCGGAAGCCATCGCCGCTGCAAGGAAAATAAACCTGGATCCGAAGATGACACTTATGCCCGAAAGGTGTACAAGCGAAGCCAATGTATATCATATAAGCTTTCAGAATGAAATAATCGGTTCGAGGATGTACGGAATACTTGCAGTCCCGAAGAAACCCGGTAGATATCCGGCCATCCTGCGTGTACCCGGAGCAGGTGTCAGGGCTTATGCCGGTGATTCAAGGACCGCCGGGATGGGTTTCATAACTCTTGAAATCGGCATTCACGGGATACCTGTGAACCTCGACCCACAGGTCTATCTAGATCTTGGAGCAGGAGCGCTGAACGGTTATAATGCGGTTAAAATGAACGACAAGAACACTCACTACTACAAAAGGGTATACCTGGGATGTGTAAAGGCTGTTGATTTCATTTACACCCTCCCCGAATTTGACGGTATTAATGTTGCCGTAACCGGCGGCAGCCAGGGAGGAGCTCTCACAATAGTTACAGCAGGACTGGAACCGCGCATAAAATTTGCCGCAGCAATGTACCCCGCCCTCTGCGATCATACGGGTTACCTGAATAAGAGAGCCGGAGGCTGGCCTCATTATTTCAGGAACAGCGAACCCAAACCGGGCGAGGTCGAAACCCTTGGTTATTACGACGTTGTGAATTTTGCCAGGAGGGTGAAAGCTCCCGGATATTATACCTGGGGCTTTAATGATATCACATGCCCTCCGACTTCAATGTATTCGGCTTATAATGTAATAACTGCACAGAAGGAGCTCTGGCTTTACCAGGAAACAGGCCACTGGACCTTCCCGGAACAGACTGAAGCCCTGAACCTGTGGCTGCAGAACAAACTCAGGGGAAAGTAAAGTTAATTTTCAACTGTAACTTCCTTGCCTGTAAGCCTAATACGTCCGGTCAGCACCTGTGTAAACTGCGGATCGAGGTAACCTTTGAATCCGGGCTGTTTCCCTCCAACCGAGATAGTGAAATAACCCGGCTCGATAACTCTTTTATCCTTTGAATTGATAATTGAGAACTGCCTCGGATCGAGCGTCATCTCAACAACCTTGCTTTCGCCAGGCTTCAGGCTGATCCTTTGGAATCCCTCAAGCTGCCTCAACGGTCTCGGCGTTGTGGCTTTCTCATCAGTCAGATACATCTGAACCACCTCATCGCCCCCGAACCTGCCGCTGTTTGTAACTGTGACCCTGACTGTAACCTTTTCACCTGCAACAGAAGTTTCAGGTATGGAAAGGCCGCTGTAGATAAAAGTTGTATAGCTGAGTCCGTAACCAAATGGATAGAGCGGTTCCTGGGTAAAGAACCTGTATGTCTTGCCGCTCATGTTATAATCCTCGAAGGCAGGGATCTGGTCAACCGATTTATAGTATGTCACCGGCAGTCTTCCGGCTGGGTTATAATCGCCGAACAGCACATCTGCAACTGCATTTCCCCCCTGCTGCCCTCCATAGCCCGCAAGAATAACAGCAGCAGCCTTCTCCTGAGCCTTGTTCACCGAGAGGGCTCCTCCGTTTGTCAGTACAACTATTACAGGCTTGCCTGTTGCCGTTACAGCTTCGAGAAGTTCTTCCTGTACGGCCGGCAGGTTAAGGTTTGTCCGGTCGCCGCCGTTGAAGCCTTCGATTTTGATAGGCATTTCCTCGCCCTCGAGCCTCTGAGAAAGACCCAGTACAAGAATGACAGCATCGGAAGCCATGGCTGCCGCAATGGCTTTCTCCTTCATGTCAGGCCGCGGGGGCGCCCATAAGAGCTTCATATCAGCATCACCTGCATAGTTTTTGTAAATAACCTCTACCTTGTATTTCTTACCGGCTTCAAGATCAGCGGAATACTCCTTATGAAAAGCATGGTGTTCATTCCTCTCTGAAATGACCTTTTTACCTTCAAGCCATACCTCATAGTATGAGGAGCCCCAGCTACCGAGAGCATACTTTCCCGTAACCGGTGGAACAAGGAAGGTTGTCCACTTCACCCCGAAGTTGTCATCGGGCAGGTCCTGCCTGGGTGAGAGATGCTCCCAGTAGAAGTTAACCTGGTCATCGATCCTTGTAAACAAGGGAGTGCCTTTCATATCCCTGTTGTTGAAATATTCACCTGTTGCACCCTGCCTGCCTTCAGCCGTCTGAAGGTACCTCGAGGGTATCGGCACAAGGTTATGGACACCCTCCGCCAGGTCGCTTCCCTCAGCGTACAATATCTTTGTTTCAGGTGCAAGCTTCGCGGTTATCCCTTCGAGTATCGTGACCGGATCCTTTGCGATTCCGTTGTAGTTGCCAACGAGCGACTCGAAATTATCTGCATTGGGACCTATAACCGCTATTGTCTTAATCTCTTTTGAAAGGGGAAGCAAATTTCCTGTATTCTTAAGCAGGACAATTGATTTCTGCGCTGCAAGCCGCGAGAGGGAATTGTTATAGTCGCTGCAGTTCACAAAGAATGGGATCGATGCATAGGGAACAATTGCATCCGGATCGAACATCCCAAGTTTAAACCTTGCAGTAAAGATCCTTTTTACAGCAACATCAATGTCGGCCTCAGTAAGCAGTCCGCGCTCCACTGCAGTCATAAGCTGCTTGTAATCGACACCGCACTCGAGATCGGTGCCGGCCTTGACGGCAGCCGCTGCCGCCTCGGCAGCATCCTTCGAGAATTTCTGGTATTTCCAGAAGTCAGACACTGCCCAGCAGTCGGAGACTATATAGCCGTTGAATCCCCATTCATTTCTGAGTATCCCGTACAGTATCGGGTTGGCGCAGCAGGGGAAATCCCTGAACATGTTGTAGGCACCCATTACTGAATAAACGCCTGCGTCTTTAACAAGTGTCCTGAAAGCAGGCAGGTATGTTTCCCTGAGGTCGACCTCGCTGACTTTTGCATTGAAGGAGTGGCGCAGCGGCTCGGGTCCTGAATGCACGGCATAGTGTTTTGCCGTTGCAACTGTCTTTAGATATTTCGGATCGTCTCCCTGCAGTCCTTTCACAAACTGAAGGCCCATCCTTCCGGTAAGAAAGGGATCTTCGCCGTAGGTCTCATGTCCCCTGCCCCATCTCGGATCGCGGAAGATATTTATGTTGGGCGACCAGAAAGTCAGTCCCTGGTATATGCCTGTCTTACCCCTGCGCTGGAACTCATGGTACTTGGCACGGGCCTCGTCAGAGATTGCGGTGGCAACATTGTACATGAGACTTTCGTCCCATGAGTTGGCGATAGTAATCGACTGCGGAAAAACTGTTGCATAGCCCGCCCTGGCAACTCCGTGAAGCGCCTCGTTCCACCAGTTGTATGATGGAATGCCCAGTCTTGGTATAGCGGGAGCTGTATAAAGCAACTGGTCGGCTTTTTCCTTCAATGTCATCTGCGAAACAAGATCGTTTACTCTTTCCTCTGTCGGAAGAGATGTATCGCGGAACTTGTAGTTTTCCTGCTGCTGGCTGAACGAAATCGTTGCAAAGGAGACCAGCAGAAGAACTGTCAGAAAGGTTATGGAGCGTTTCATTGGATATTAATTATTTTGATTTTATTAATTTATTATTCTATTAATCAAACACTTGATAATTATCTTTTGCCGTTTGCCTTTAGCCACCCCTGCAGCCTGGCTCCTTCGCTAAAATAGCCCACTGGGCTATTTCTTAACGCTCGGCCCCGTTTGTCTTTTAATTATTGCTCCCTGCCATTGTATTTCCCGGCGGCAGTTCAATGATTTTAATATTGCGGAAATGTATCCTAGCGCCTTCCGACTCGAGGCATATATAGCCTTTTCTCTGTGATGAGCCGGAGATACCGTTTACAAACTTCCCGTTAACAGACAGTTTGATGACCCCGTCGACACAGACAACATCATATGTATTCCATTCACCTTTCCCCTTGCAGCGGTTCTCGACCGACTTGCTGCGCGTACCCCGGGGATTGTCGGGTATTGTCTTCACTCCTCCCACACCGAACAATTCGCCGTGCACATAGGCAATGGGAGGTGTCACTCCTTCCCTCTTATTAAGATTTACCCAGTCGAGCTCGAGCATCTGAACTTCAACCCCGTCAGGTAGTCTTGTATCCTCCGGAGGATTTGCATTGCTCCACACGAACACTCCCGAGTTGCCCCCGGGCTCGGTGTGCATCCACTCTATGTGAAGAATGAAATTCTCATACTGTTTTTCCGATCGCATGACTCCGATAGGCTGACCGGAACAGACAAGTATGTCTTTTTCAACATGCCAGGTGTCGGGAGCAGTGTTTACATTAACCCATCGTAGTGATGCCTCCTTCTCCTTTGTTTGCAACAGAGCGCCCTGAAGGGCTGAGGACTTGCCAAAAGTGATTGCAGGCTCCTGTGAAAATCCTGGTCTGGCGGCGGCCAGGATCAATAATACGATCAATATATTCAATGCTTTCATGACTTTTGCTCATTAATAATTGTAAATGGTCTCCAGGCCTGAATTGCGATGGATCCCGACTTCGACCTGCCACCCTACTGCACGCCTGTAAGTTTCTTTATTACATCAACCTCTTCCTGCTTATAGACGGAGCCATCCCTGCGGAAAATATCATGAAACCAGAGGGCAGGCTCCGAACCATCAGGGATAGGTGTGCCCCATGCATATATTGTATTTGTTTTTCCTGAGACAAGACCCCAGTTGATAGCCCCGATATTCTGCTCTTTCAGCATGGGCATAATAGTCGCAAAGAGGCTGTTGTTCTTGCGTGCCATGTACTCGGTGCACACAAGCGGCCTGTTGTGAAGTTTCAGCGTATCGATCATTACCTGGTGGTTTGCGGCATCGGAGTAATTATGATAGGTGATAACGTCGGAATTGGCAACCTGGAAGGCATTCAGTTCCTTCAGGTCGTTTTTCCATACCCCGCACGAAAGGGGCTGTGAAGGATTCACCTCCCTGCCCCACTCGAACACCTTTTGCAGAAGAGGAAGCGATTTATTGCCATAACCAGAATTACCGGGCTCGTTGTACAGATCCCAGATCACTATCCTTTTGTCATCTTTAAATGCAGCAAGAACATCCTTTACATACGCTTCGAGAACATCGATGAGTTCAGGTTTCGAGAAAAGGAGATCACCCGGGTCACGGACCCATCCTGAATTGTGGATCCCGGGCCTGGGATCCGGCTGCCTGCCTGCCTGGTATTCCGGGTTCCAGCAGTCGTCAAAAAATACGAAAATCGTCTTTATGCCATGTTTGTCTGCTATTGCAAGATAGTCGGCCATCCTAAGCTTAAACCCCTCGCTGTCGATTTCCCATGCAAGATGATGAAGATAAACTCTCATGCAATTGAACCCTATAGCTGCAGCCCAGCCGAGTTCGCGATCGATAGTTTCCGGGTCGAACGTCTCGGCCTGCCACATCTCGAGCTGGTTAATTGCAGAACTTGGCTGGAAGTTCGATCCGCGCAGCCAGGGTTGGGTTTTCCCCCATTCCTGGGCCTTTTCTATGCTCCATACCGAAGAACCTGCTGTCTGCTCCTTGCCAGGAGCATTCTTCCCGGGACCACATGACAGGGTCAGGGAAATTAGCAATGCAAAAAGTGCCCAAATGAATGTGTTGCATGGTTTCATATTGATAATTTTTAGTGAATATACATTTTCAAACATAATAAAGGGCCGGTGTTTTAGCTCAATCCAAAAATTCAATCATTTAATGAAATACTTTTTCAGGGTGTAATCAGGCTGCCATTGGTCGGGTTTCTGTATAAAACCGGCCGGATCATAGTTCATCGGCAGGATGGATTTTGCTGTCAGCACCGCAGTGTCGCCGGTTTCAGCCTGCCATTTTTTTAAAAGCTCCATCAGCTCTTTGACTTTTGGCTGATGCTCATCGATATAAGCCATGTTATTCAATTCCAGGGGATCTGACTTCAGGTTATAAAGCTGGTTATGATCACGCCGGGGGTAGCGAATCAGCTTCCATTCATCTGTCCTCACGGCCCTCACCGTGTTCCTGTAAACTGTAAACAATGAGGAGCGCACACTCTCCGACTTTCCGGTTAAAACTGCAGCAAGATCCTTCCCATCGGCAGATGCAGGCTTCTTAATATCGCAAAGTCCTGCAAGTGTAGGATACAGGTCATAGAGATATACAAGTGCATCGGAAATCTTGTCACGCATTATGCCCGGACCGCTTATAATCAGCGGCACCTTCATGCTGTGCTCGTACAGGCTTTGTTTCCCAAGCAGTCCGTGACTGCCGATCGCAAGCCCGTTGTCGGCTGCATACACGATTATGGTGTTCTCGAAGAGACCGCTCTTTTTAAGGGTTTCAATAATATCGCCAACCCTGGAATCGAGATGACTTATTAGTCCGTAATAATCGGCGATCGAAGCCTGAATAATTTCAGGAGTCCTGGGCCATGGGGCAAGATGCTCGTCGCGCACAAGCATATCGTCGAAAACAAAAGGATGGTATTTCATGAAGTTTCCCGGAAGAGGGACAGCCTCATCGCGATACATGCCGACATAATCATTCCTCGGAGACCTTGGGTCATGCGGCGCCGTGAAAGCGACATAGCAGAAGAATGGCTTGTCCTTTTTCCCCTTTGAATACCCGTCAAGGAATTCAATTGCTGCATCGGCAAACAGGTCTGTCGAGAAGCCTTTCACCACAGGTTCCGATAGCTTACCGTCAGGGCCGAGCCTCCGGCAGGGGACCTTGTAATGATCCGACATTCCTCCAAGGAAGACATTTTCACCCTTTTGAAATGAAGCCTCGAAGCTGGCTGCCCCGTTATGCCATTTTCCCGTTGCAAATGTCTCATAGCCAAAACCTGAAAAATATGCAGGCATTGTGACCTGGCCGTCAAGGACGTCATAAACGTGAAAAAGGCTTTTTCCCGTCAGCAGCATCGCCCTGCTCGGTGCGCTTATCGCTCCATGGTGCCCTCCCATGACATAGCTGTTCGTGAACCGTGTTCCGCCCCTCGCAAGCCTGTCGATGTTAGGTGTCCTTATGTAGGTATTCCCTGCACATCCAAGGGCGTCTGCCCTCTGATCATCTGCCAGGATAAGCAGGACGTTCGGGCGTGGCGCCTTCCCGGAACAAACAGCCGCCCCGGCGAAAAGAAGGGCTGAAAAAGAAAGAATCCCATTTTTCATTTGTTTTCAGAGCTTTATTGTTACGCTTTTACCTGCATGTTCATTTACGGGAAGTGTGATGACAACCCTGCTAATACTTTTATCAGGTTCTGGTTTAATTGAATAAAAATCGCCGCTGCTGTCAATTATCCTGTTAACTGAGAAGCTGAAACTGCTTTGCTGCCTCGAGGGGTCAGAGACAGTTATGGAAGAGATTTTGCCACTTTCAGAACTTATCAATATTATTCCCGGGGATTCCGCGCCAAGAATAAGCCCATCGGATGTATTGATAAGGCCTGGAGAATAAAATACAGCCTGGATCATGTTCTGCAGGGCATGTCGCACAGCCTGCACCCTGTTGTTGTTGGCAAGTACCTCTATGCCCCTGTTTCCGGGATTGTCGAGCAGGTCTTTCTCCGAGACCGACGGAACGACAATATACTGGTATCCTGCATTTATAGGCTTGAGGCCGTGATCGATCCAGAGTTTAAAAACCTCTTTGCTCACTTCCTCCCTCGGTGAATCGGCCTGGTGGTTTATGCTGTACCAGCTGCCGGTGGCAGTGTCGGTCATAAGGTTTACGGTGGCGGTATCGGTAAAGATGTATGCAATGCTGTCGTGCAGGATCCATTTTACTCCCCTGAGCATGAAATCGCCTTTTCGGAGAGCCACCTTCAGGTTGCCGCTTAGGGCTGTCACCGTCCCCTTCAGCAGGCACTGGTTCAGCGTTGTGACAACCGGGAGGGAAGCTTCGGAGGCAATTCCCGTGCCGAGGCATACATATTCATTATCAAAGAAAAACCAGGACTTCCTGGCACCAAGAGGGTCGTGAGGACTTTTGAAATCGAATGCCGCGACTCCTGAATTTCCGTCTGTCGCAGCACCCACGAAATCCGTAAGTCCTTTTTTCTGAATCAAATTTTCGGGAGGAAGTGAATCCTTCTGCAAGACGGTCGTCCCCGGTATTTTCTGCCAGTCGAGAACAGGGTAAATATCGAAGTACTCCTCCCCGGTCCTTGAAATGAAGTTCGAGCCATCGGCATAGTGATGGTTTTTCAGTCCCTCACTGTTATAGGGTTCCTCCATATTATGGTTGCGGGAGGAATACATCCTCACCGATGCGAACCATGATGGCCTCTGGTGGCTGAAGTACTCTGAATCCCAATAGAATCTTGTGCCGCTGAGGTTTGACCTGATTTCATCCTTCCGGATTCTGACTATGGCCTCAAGTTCATCTTTCCTGTATGCCGTTGCTTTTAAAAGCCTTTCAGGAGTCGCAGCGCCTATCGGATCAAGATTTCCCTTCCTGCTGATGCTCCTGTTCTCAGCCCCCGGGTCGGGATATTTCCCGAAAACCATCGTCTGGCAGATGCCATCGAGATAATAGTCTACGAGCAGGTTTATTGCACTATCGGGGAATTTGTATTTAGTGCCGGCAGCGAGTTCTGCCCATTCGGCGAAGGCATCTGCATAACCCATGCCATACGACAGTGTCGATGTCACCCTGTCCTCCCTGTGGTGAAAGCTGTAGTCGTACTGCATTCCCCTCCCTGCTGCAAATTTAATCTCTCCTGCAATCACACTCATTACATTTGAGAAACTCGGCTCGTTGCGCATGAAAAGCATTGTCTTTGCCAATATCCCGGCAATCTTGATCCTGTCACCGCTTGGCCTGGCGCCCGGGGCGCTGAGGTTAGCCCTGCCTGCAATAGGCAGAATCCCTTTTATCTGCGCGGCCGAAAGCTCATTGTCCATTATCAGCAGTATCCTCACCATCTGTTCAGGTGTTCCGATCTGGTTCCACCACCAGTTATCACACTGGAAGTCGTTTTCAATCCAGAATCCGAGGGCGGAAGAAATAGCTTTCTTTAGCACCTGGTTGCCTTTCAGTTGTGAACCTGTTTTCCTGTAGGCACGACACATCGAAACAAGGTTATTGAGATGCTCGCTGTGCTGGAATCCTGTACGTGATACATCGATGTAGTTAATGCCTGACCACTTGCCATCGGGGCTCAATGAGTTCATAATATTTCCGACAGATGCTTCATCGACTGATGGTCTCATCATAGCATCGATCACTCTTTTACGTATCACCTCCATGTCCGGATCAGCGGAAAGGACCGGAATTGAAAAAAAGATCCCGGTAATTGCAATTACTAATAACAATTGTTTTTTCATGCTGTCCATCGGCAATACCTATCGTCCCCCTGCCTGAAGGTTTTCAAGCCAGAATTTCTCCATTGTCCTTCTCAGGTGCAGTGTTGTGTTCTCTCCCTCGCTTATACCATGCGAACGCATCGGGTACGACATCTGGCTGAACAGTTTATTATGTTTGATCAGCTCGTTGGTCAGCATCTCGAAACTCTGGTAGTGCACATTGTCATCGCCAGTCCCGTGCATAATCAGCAGGTTTCCCTGCAGGTTTTTTGAATGGGTTACAGGTGAGCCGTCGCGGTACCCTTCGGGATTGTTCTGCGGAGTATCCATATACCGCTCCTGGTATATTGTATCGTAGTTCTTCTGGTCCGCGACAAAGGCCACTGCGATGCCTGTCCTGTAAAGCTCGGGATACCTGAACATGCAGTTAAGTGTCATCTGTCCGCCGCCGCTCCAGCCATGTATACCTATTCGCGATGCATCGACAAAGGGGTATGTTTCTATAACCTTTCTTAATCCTGCAGCATGATCCTGAGCAGCAACGATGCCAATCTTCCTGTAAATGGATTTGCGCCATTCCCTCCCCTTTGGCATCCTGGTGCCTCGGGGATCGATACTCAGGATCAGGTAACCTTTCTGTGCCAGGTACTGGTGCCAGAGGTCGCCGCCGTCGAATGTATTCTGAACTGTAGAGCCGGCTGGCTCTCCGTAAATGTAAATAATTACCGGATACTTCTTGCCGGGATCGAAGCCCTGTGGTTTTATCATCCACCCGTCGAGTACGGCGTCGCCGATATCGACCCTGAAAAACTCCTTGGGATTTAGATTAAGGTCTGCGTAGCGCTTTGCTGCAGCTTCATTCGAAACAAGGTTCCTTACTTCCTTATGAGCGGGCAGGCTAACTACCGATATCCTTGAGGGCGTCGTTACATTGTTAAAAGAGTGAATTGCCCACCTGGCGTCGGCCGAAACCTGGTATGAGTGGGTTCCTTTCAGTCCTTCCGGAGTGACCCTCTCTGCCTCCCCTTTCCCGTTCAGACGGCTCCGATAGAGGTACTTCTCAGTAGCATTGTCGGGAGAAGCGATGTAATACACATATCCTCCCTTAGGGTCGATGCATGAGATGCTTATAACATCGAAAGCGCCCTTTGTTATAAGCTCTGACTGCTTCCCGTCTCTCGATACCTTGTAAAGGTGCAGCCAGCCGTCGCGCTCGCTTGTCCAGGTGAAGAATTTTTCGTTTTCAAGCCACATTATGTTGTCATGAATGTCGAGAAAGGCATCGTCGATGTCCGTAAAAATATTCGTAAGCTGCATGGTTTCAACATTGCCTGTCCACACCCTGTTCTCATTCTGCCTCCGGTTTAGCTGCTGGATCATCACTTCTTTTGAATTCGGAATGAAATCCATGCGGGCGAGGTAGTTGTTCCTCGGGTCACCCGGGATATTGAACCATTTTGTAGTTCCGCCTTCCGAGCTTATTACCCCCACCTTAACAGCGGAATTCGTGGTTCCTGCCTTCGGGTATGGAAGCGGTATCGGCACCGAGTAAACCGAGTCGACATTGTTTATCATATAGAATATACCGGTGCCCTTGGTATCGGACTGCCAGTAGGCAATGTGCTTCCCGTCGGGACTCCACCTGAAGCCGTCGCGGCAGTCGAGCTCCTCTTCATAAACCCAGTCGAAAGTTCCGTTTATTATGTCACCGCCGCCATCGGTAGTAAGCTGTTTTACATTGCCCGTGGCAAGGTCCTCGACATAAATATTCTGCTTGCTGACATAAGCTACCCGAGAGGCATCGGGCGAAAATTTCGCAAACATCAGGGTCGAACGCTCGATATTTTTTCCAAGTTGCTGCAGTTTGCCCGTGGCAATGTCGAGCACCCAGTAGTCTCCCTTTGTGTTGTAGCGCCATACCCTGCGGGTATTTGTAAAGACAAGCAGTTTGGTGTTGTCATCCGACCATAGATAGTCCGAAACGGCGAGAGGAGCAGTCCGGCCTTCAGGGATGAGCTTGACCGAAGGTATCAGGATGCTCTTTTCTCCTGTGGCGGCATCGTATTTTACAATATCCGAAAGGCCTTTCTCCCTGTTAAACTCGATAGTCGAATAACCTTTGCTGTCCTTCATCCACCTCACCTGCCCGTAACCCTGCTGGCCGTACTTGCGATTTTTGTAGATGTCTTCAAGTGTCAGATTGTTCTGGTTCTCCTGCGCTTTTGTAACAATGCCCGACGAAGCCATAAATGCAATTGCAGCAAGCGCAAGCATCCTGTGGAATAACAGCATCCTTGAAAATGATAGCATACTCATTTCTATTGGTTTTTTGGTTTAATTATATATCGGGCCCCTTTTTCAGTCGGAAATTCAATGCTCCCGTCCTTAAGTTTAGCGAATTTAACCGTTTTACCATTCGATGTAACCGCAGTGACAGCACCGGCATCGATCCTGCATGCCTGCCCTTCAATCGACAGGACTTCCGCACCCGTGATCGCAGAATTATCCCATGCGAATGTAAGTTCGAAGGCACCCCTCGCAATAACGCCGCTGAATTTCCCCTGCTTCCATTCTGCCGGCAGTGCAGGAAGCAGGTCAATTACGCCCTCATGCGATTGCACAAGCATTTCCGAAATTGCAGCTGTAACTCCCAGTGTTCCGTCGACCTGCAATGGGGTGAAGCATTTCGCGAACAGCTGCGGATACGCCTGTTCTTTAATATATCCCTTAAATATTTTGTTTGCCCTTTCACCGTCGTACAGCCTTGCCCAGAGTGCCATTTTCCAGGCTCTCGAAAATCCTGCACCTCCGTCGCCACGCTGCTCAAGAACCATCCTGCAGGCATCGACAAATTCGGGAGTTCTTTTTGCGGAAAGCACATTTCCCGGGTATAAACCATAGAGGTGAGAGTTGTGCCTGTGGTTCGGCTCAAGCTGGGCAAGATCGTCGCACCACTCCTGCAGCGATCCTTCCGATCCCACCTGCGGAGGGGCAAGCCTGAGCCTCGCTGCGGCAACTTCTGAGGCGAAATCATTATCGACGCCCAGAACCTTTGCTGCCTCGGCATAGTATCCGAAAAGATCATGCAGTATCTGCATGTCGATCGTTGCACCGTAAGTTATTGTCGTGAAATAATACATCCCGGTCACCTCGTCGTAGAAATATTTGTATCCCGGACCCTTTGGCGGGTTTTCCGGAGAGTTCGAAGGACTTGTGACAAGCCATTTGCCATTGGGATGCTCTATAAGGAAATCCATGAAAAACTCGACTGAGCCTTTCATGAGCGGGTAAATCTCCTCAAGGTATTTCCTGTTCATTGTGTAGCGGTAATGCTCGTAAAGTTCATTCGTTAGCCAGGCGCCGCCTGTCGTGAATGTACCCCAGGTGGGACCATCCATCGGTGCCGCAACTCTCCAGATATCCGTATTCTGGTGGAACACCCATCCTTTTGCACCATAGTGTTCCCTGGCAACCTCCGAGCCCTGGTCAGAAACTTCACGGACCAGCCTTTGCAGAGGTTCTGCGCACTCAGCGAGATTTGCCGACTCTGCAGGCCAGTAATTCATTTCTGTGTTAATGTTTGTTGTGTATTTCGAATCCCATGACGGGTTCATGTCCTCGTTCCATATACCCTGCAGGTTGGCAGGCTCCGTCCCGGGTCGCGACGACGAGATCAGCACATAGCGTCCGAAGTTATAGCATAGGGCTGAAAGGTTCGGATCGGAAGACTTTTCCAGGGCTGCCATACGTTCGTTTGTTGGAAGAAATGAATTTGTTGTCGCAGGCAGGTCGAGCCTTACCCTGTCGAAAAGGGACTTATAATCACTCACCGCTGCTTCCCTCAGCTTTTCATATGACTTGCCGTCGAGTCCGGCAAGATAGTCGGTTACCCTTTTTACCTGGTCGGCACTGACGTCCTTGTAGCTGACAAAGTTTGTTGCGGCAACTATCACTATTGTTACGGCATCGGCATTCCTGACATTAAGAATCGTACCGTCAAGGCTCATTTCCCCGCCGGCAGGAATAGCTTTCATCAGCACCCTGTATCTCAGTTTTCCTTCAACCCCCATGTAATCGGCCGATTTGCCGTTTATCATCAGTCCGTCGGTACCGGCAGCATCTATCCTGAAATAATCGGTGGCATAATTCGAATGAGCCATATTCCTGATGCCCCTGAGTTCCGCCCTGAAACCGACAGATTGCGGTTTGTCTGACGTGATTCTCACAACTATTGCCTGGTCTGGAGCTGATGCTGATCGGCCAG
>JALOMK010000118.1 GCA_025455505.1 Bacteroidales bacterium | reverse complement strand
GGAGGGATGGCCGAGTGGTTGAAGGCGGCGGTCTTGAAAACCGTTTCACGGAAACGTGACGTGGGTTCGAATCCTACTCCCTCCGCCAGAAATTTATTTATATATCGAGATTCGTGGAGAGATGGCCGAGTGGTCGAAGGCGCTCGCCTGCTAAGCGAGTGTTGGGCGAAAGCTCAACCGAGGGTTCAAATCCCTCTCTCTCCGCCACTTCTTAACGCTCAAGCGAACCCTGTCCGCTACTAAGAGTATCGGACAGGGCTTCATGCTTTAAGGGGTCAACTTTATATCGTCCGCAAAGGCGGGCAAAATTGTTTTGGGCGGGAAGCTGAGCCGGTGTGCAGCGGGCTATGGAAACAGCAGGCGGTAATTTAATCCGGTGAAGATATGCATGGTCCAGTTCACCAGAAAACTGCCGGATTTTTTATAGCTGTAGGAAAAAAGCATGCCGAGGCCAGTAAACATGATAAACATCACTGCTTTGTTTGCGGGAGGCTGAACCCAGACCGTCCACATGGTCTGATAGTAAAGTGCATAGAGCAGCGATGAGACGATGAACGCCATGGTTCTTGCTAACCACTATTTCATGGAAAAGTGGCCGGATGTAGGTAAAACAATAATCACCGAACGTGAACGGCCCAGCAACATCTGGACAAGAGGCGTTTATTACGAGGGACTGATGGCTCTTTACAGGCTGAATCCCGACCCCTCATACCTCGACTACATGTTGCGCTGGGGAGAGTTTCATAAATGGGGACTTCGCGATGGTGTAAAAACGAGGAACGCCGATAACCAGTGCTGCGGACAGACATACATAGAACTGTACCTTATGGACAGGTACAAGGAAGAACGCATCAGGGATATCAAGGCCTCTGTCGATAACATGCTCGCAAGTGACAAAATCGATGACTGGAACTGGATTGATGCCCTGCAGATGGCGATGCCAGTATATGCCCGGCTTGGAACTATTTACCGTGACAAGAGATATTTTGAACGCATGCACGAAATGTACATGTTTACAAAACTTAAGCACGGCACAAGCGGATTATATAATCCTGAGGAAATGCTCTGGTGGCGCGATAAGGATTTTGTACCTCCTTACAAGGAACCCAACGGCGAAAACTGCTATTGGTCAAGGGGAAACGGATGGGTTGTTGCCGCTCTGGTTCGGACAATTGAAGCCCTTCCAGAAAAAAACAAATATATAAGTGAATACGAAAAGACTTTAAAGGACATGCTTGAGGCCCTTGTTCCGCTCCAGCGCGAGGACGGCTACTGGAATGTAAGCCTTAAGGATCCCGCTCATTTTGGTGGCAGGGAACTTACCGGAACCTCGCTTTTCGTATATGGAATGGCCTGGGGTATAAACAGGGGCCTGATAAGCAAAAAGGATTACCTCCCTGTAGTTACAAAGGCCTGGAACGCAATGGTAAAGGAATCCGTTCATGAAAACGGCTTCCTGGGCTGGGTTCAGGGGACGGGAAAGGAGCCAAAGGACAGCCAGCCCGTTGGTTATGATATAGTTCCCAACTTCGAGGACTTCGGGCTTGGCTGTTTCCTTCTTGCCGGAAGCGAAGTCTACAAGCTTTCAAAGGAAATGGAACCAAAACCAAAGAAGCAGAAAGAAGAAAAGCCGAAAAAAGCTGAAAATTAAGGTTAGGTCAGAAGGTCTGACGGATTGCTGATACTATAATTTGATGTAGTACATTACTATTTATAATCAACTAGTTAGCGATATGAAAAAAGTCTTGGTTCTGTTAGCAGGCGTACTTCTGCTTGCCTCTTGCACGGGGAATGAAACGCAGGTACTCCTCCCCGGTTCACCTGAATCGGTGAAAGTTTCACCTGAGAGGCTGGCCCGAATTGACAGGGTGCTTCAGCAGGCTGTCGACAGCGGCTGGGTTGCCGGGGCTGCGGCATTCATGGCACGCGATTCAAAAATCGTGTACGATAAGGCTTTCGGCTACAGTGATGTTGAGGCGAAAACTCCACTGGCCACTGAAAATATTTTCAGGATAGCATCCCAGACAAAAGCCATAACCAGCGTTGCAGTGATGATGCTCTTTGAAGAGGGCAGGTTCCTCCTCGATGATCCTATCTCAAAATACATACCTGAGTTTTCCCGTCCGGGAGTAGTTGACAAGTATAATCCGGCTGATACCTCGTATACAACAATCCCGGCAGAGAGAGAGGTTACTATCCGGGACCTGCTTACTCACACTTCAGGAATCGACTATGCCGGCATTGGTTCGTCAATGATGAATGCAATCTATGCAAAGGCAGGTATCCCGACAGGATTTGTTAGTGAAAAAATAAACCTTGGCGAGAAGATCCGTGCCCTGGGTAAGCTTCCTCTCGCGCACAACCCGGGTGAAAGATTTACATATGGTCTGAATACCGACGTTCTCGGATATCTTGTCGAGGTCGTGTCGGGGGAGAGCTTCGATGTGTACCTGAAGAATCACCTTTTTGAACCGCTCGGGATGGACGACACCTGGTTCTATCTTCCGGAACCGAAAAAGGAAAGACTCGTAAAGGTTGCAGCAGAAGACAGCGGCCACAGGCTTGGTAACTTCAGCAACGATTTTGTGAATTACCCTCTTGTCGACGGAACATACTTTTCAGGCGGGGCAGGACTCAGCTCAACTACAAGGGATTACGGCATTTTCCTCCAGATGCTTCTTAACAAGGGCGAATATAACGGGAAGAGGATACTGGCGCGCAGGACTGTTGACCTGATGACATGCAACCAGATTGGGGAGCTTAGCCTGGGAGCCGATAAATTCGGGCTTGGATTCCAGGTTACTACGGAAGAAGGACAGAAGAGGTACGGAATATCCGAAGGATCATTTGGTTGGGGAGGATATTTTGCAACGATATACTGGGCTGACCCTCAGGAAAAAATCGTTGCTCTGCTGTTCTTTCAGCACATGGGATTCAATCATGGCGAGATTCATGAGAAATTCAGGACCATGGTTTACCAGTCACTTTCCGACTGAAAGAACCAGTGATTACGCTGGTGAATCATCAATCCGGATAATATGGATTTGTTCTGCTTTTCCTGTAGCTGTTAATGACTGAGCGCAAATCATACCCCTGGCTTGTTGTCGGACTTCTCTGGTTCGTCGTCCTGCTTAATTATATAGACAGGCAGATGCTTTCAACGATGAAGCCATCAATGATGGCTGATATTGCTGAACTGCAGTCGGCTGCCAATTTCGGAAGGCTGATGGCTATATTTCTATGGGTATATGCCTTTATGAGTCCTGTTTCAGGGATTATCGCCGACAGGCTTAACAGAAAGTGGCTGATAGTTTTCAGCCTCTTCGTATGGTCGGGTGTTACCTGCCTCATGGGATTCGCGACTACTTTCAGGCAATTATACATTCTCAGGGCTGTAATGGGCATCAGCGAGGCTTTTTACATGCCGGCGGGGCTTGCACTTATTGCTGACTACCACGAAGGTAAAAGCAGGTCGCTGGCAATCGGGATACATATGACAGGCAACTATCTCGGCCAGGCCCTTGGCGGATTCGGGGCCACGATAGCAGGAAACTTTTCCTGGCAGGCAACTTTTTTCTCATTCGGGCTGGCAGGCCTGCTTTACAGTTTCGTCCTGATTGCTTTCCTCAGGGAGAAAAAAGCCTATTCAATTGTAAGGGATGCGTCAGCAAGTGTTTTTCAGCGTTTTAAAGAATCGTTCAGGGGAATGGGCATACTGCTTGGAAGCATTCCCTTCTGGGTAATCCTTTTTTATTTTTCCGCCCCGAGTCTGCCGGGCTGGGCTACAAAAAACTGGCTGCCGACACTGCTGTCAACATCGCTGGGAATAAGGATGGAGGTTGCCGGTCCTCTTTCCACGATTACTATTGCCCTGTCAGCACTTGTCGGCGTTCTTGCCGGGGGTATTGCTGCCGACAGGTGGATGCAGAGCACGCTGAGGGGAAGGATTTACACAGGTGCAATCGGACTGGGGCTTACAATACCGGCAGTAATTCTGCTTGGCACGGGGGACACGCTTCCCCGCTTGCTCGGAGGGGCAGCCTGTTTTGGTTTTGGTTTCGGAATGTTCGATGTCAACTGCATGCCAATATTATGCCAGTTCGCTTCACCACGGTACAGGGCAACAGGTTATGGGCTAATGAACCTTGCAGGAATATCCTCCGGCGCAGTGATTACTTCTTTCCTGGGAAAGTCGGCAGATTCCGGAAACCTGGCAAGGGACATTGCCTTCCTTTCTGTATTTGTTGTTGCAGCAATCATACTTCAGCTTCTTCTTCTCAGACCTGTAACATCAAACCTGACTGACGACAAAAAGTAAGAAATACGGACCGGATACTAAGAAATAAAAAATCAGGATGAAAGCCAGCAATTATATTGATGAACTTACAGGAAGGTTTCCCGGGCTTCAGCCTCTGGGGAGCTCAATCCTGAACGCAGCTTCTCTTCTTACAGACTGCTTCAGAAACGGGGGGAAGCTTCTGATCTGCGGCAACGGCGGAAGCGCAGCCGACGCTGATCATATTGCAGGCGAACTTTTAAAGGGCTTTGAAAAGCCAAGGCCCCTGGAAGCTTCAGTGCAATCGGGCCTTATTGCAACAGGCGGGCATAGGGGTGCCTGGCTTGCGGGGAAGCTTCAACAGGGTCTGCCTGTAATATCGCTTGCCTCCCATGCCGGACTAATGACCGCAGTGGCCAACGACACCGATCCCTCACTCGTATTTGCCCAGCAGGTAGTGAGCTATGGCCGCGATTCGGACATCCTGATTGCAATCAGCACATCGGGCAACTCACAGAATGTAATAGATGCAATAATTACAGCAAGGTCAGCGGGCATGAAGGTAATCTGTCTTACAGGGAAATCCGGCGGAGCCATGGCTGCGATGTGCGACATTCTTCTGAATGTGCCTGAAACTGAAACAGCCAGGGTGCAGGAACTTCACCTGCCCCTTTACCATACCCTATGCAGGATTCTTGAAGAAGAACTATACGGATAGAAAATGAAGAGGGAACAATTGCAAAAGCTGCTGGAGAATGTCAGCAGGACACGGATTATTGTTATAGGAGATTTTTGTCTCGACGCTTACTGGTTCATCGATGAATCGGCGAGTGAGATCTCGATAGAAACTGGCGAGCCAACGCACCCTGTGTGCCGTCAGAAATACTCTCTTGGCGGAGCGGGAAATGTCGCAGCCAACCTGGCAGCAATGGGAGTTGGCGAAGTTCTGGCCTTTGGGGTCGCAGGCCATGATCCTTTCGGTAACCAGATGCTTGAAATAATGAGAACCCTTGGGATCAATTCGGGGCACATGCTTTTCCAGGACAGCGAGTGGCAGACCCACACATATTCAAAACCTTATACGGGCGACAAGGAGCTTGGAAGGATTGATTTCGGGAATTTCAATAAACTTTACGACTCGACTGCCGACTTGCTCCTGTCTGATTTTGAAAGCTCCCTGCTCTCAGCGGACGCTGTGATAATCAACCAGCAGGTCCCGTCGGGTATTCATACTGACTACTTCAGGGAAAAGCTTGTCCGACTTATTGCCAGGCACCCGGAAAAGATAATTATCGCTGACAGCCGCAATTACAATGACCAGTTCGGAGCCGCGATAAGAAAAATGAACGATACCGAAGCGGCACGCCTTTGCGGAGCTGATAAATCCCCCGATGATAAAATGCCGTTCAGCGAGGTGAGCAAGTACGCTGAAAGCTTGTTTGCCGGATCCGGGAAACCCCTTTTTCTGTGACTCATCCGGTATTAAAGAGATCCCCGGGCTCATGATAAACTCCCGTGTCGATACTGTAGGTGCCGGTGACAGCTACCTGTCAGGTGTTGCTGCGGCGCTTGCAGCAGGCTGCGGGCTTGAAGAGGCTGCAACACTCGGGACCTATGTTGCCGGGGTCACAGTGCAGAAACTTTTTCAGACCGGCACTGCCAGTCCTGCTGAGATACTGCAGGCAGGAACCGATCCTGACCTTGTTTATTCCCCGGACCTCGCAGAAAATGAGCATAATGCGCATTACCTCGAGGGATCGGAAATTGAGATAATAAGTTGGCCGGAACGCGGCCGGCGCTTCAATCATGTTATTTTTGATCACGACGGGACTATATCGACCCTGCGCGAAGGCTGGGAAAATGTTATGGCCCCGATGATGGTCAGGGAAATACTCGGGGACAGGTTCACCGGTGAGGATGATTCCCTCCACAGGACAGTCAGGGCGAGAGTGGATGATTTCATCGATAAAACCACAGGGGTGCAGACCCTTGTCCAGATGGCCGGTCTCGCTTCAATTGTGAAGGAATATGGTTTTGTACCGGCTGGCAGAATACTTGATGAGCATGGCTACAAGAGGATATATAACACTGAACTGATGAAGGTTGTGGATGCAAGGACTGGAAAGCTTGGAAGAAAGGAGCTCGGGATAAGCGATCTTACAATCAAGGGAGCAGTTGCATTTCTCAAAGCGCTTCATGATCGTGGTGTCCTGCTTTACCTTGCCAGCGGCACCGATACCTCCGACGTACAGAGGGAGGCTGAAATCCTCGGCTATGCGGATCTCTTCGGGGGCAGGATCTTTGGCGCTGTGGGAGACATCAACACAGAGGCCAAGAAGGTTGTGCTCGATAAGATCCTTGGTTCAATCGGTGGAGCAACAGCCGGGGTAGTGCTCACTTTCGGCGATGGACCGGTGGAAGTAAGGGAGACAGTAAAAAGGGGCGGATTCGCAATTGGCGTGGCTTCCAACGAACTGAGACGATACGGGCTCAATCAACGCAAAAGATCCCGCCTTATCAAGGCAGGAGCGGGTCTTGTAATACCCGATTTTTCAGGTTATGTACAAATCCTGGATCTTCTAAATATGCAATGAAAAAGGAAAGGAAAGTAATCAACAGGGATTTGCTCAGGGTAAGAAGCCTGTCGGAGCGAATCGATAAGGTATTTATTGAGAAGGATAATATCAGGCTTCCGGGTCCTGACGACCGATTCCCGCCAGGAACGGAGGCTGCAGCGCTTAAGGCGGCAGGGAAGATACGTGGTGCCAGGGAGAATGGTGCTTCAGTTATAATTGCTTTCGGAGCTCATGCCATTAAGAACGGGAATGCACCTGTGCTGATTGAACTTATGAAGCAGGGATGGCTTACACATCTGGCTACCAACGGTGCAGGGATAATTCATGACTGGGAATTCGCTTTCCAGGGACGTTCAAGCGAGGATGTAAAGGTAAATGTAGGTGAGGGAAAGTTCGGAATATGGCATGAAACAGGCTTCTATATCAACCTTGCAATAATAACAGGGGCTTATTGCGGCCTTGGATACGGAGATTCAGTTGGAAAAATGATAAGTGAGGGAGGATTAATGATACCGGCACGGGACAGCCTGCTGAAAGAAGCCTCAGAGATCCTGACTGCCGATCCTGACAAGGCTGCGGCCGCTCTCGATCTGGCCGGAACAATAGCCAGGTTCGGAATCAGCCCGGGCTTTATGCAAATATCCCATCCATTCAAGTCATTTTCAGTACAGGCGGCAGCCTGGGAACTTGGAATTCCTTTTACAGGTCATCCGATGATCGGACACGATATAATCTACAATCATCCCCTTAACAACGGTGCTGCCGTCGGCCGCACTGCGCTCAGGGATTTCCTTTCCTTTGCTGGCTCGGTACTTGACATCAGCAACGGCGTCTACCTGTCTGTGGGTTCTGCCGTGATGTCGCCGATGATCTTCGAGAAGGCCCTCTCAATGGCACAAAACATTAAGATACAGGAGAACAGCAGGATTCATGACCATTATATGCTTGTAGTCGATCTGGCCGCTTCCGACTGGGACTGGAAGAAATCCGGGGAACCTCCGCCTGATAATCCCGCATACTACCTGAGATACTGCAAGACCTTTGCGCGGATGGGGGGTGAGATGGATTACCTTTCAGCTGATAACAGGGAATTCCTTCCGGCGCTTTATAAAATGTTAAATCACCACTAAAAGCATATGGATACAAGCGAAGTGAAGGCCCTCAGGGAGGAGCTCGAAAACCATCTTAACAACGAACTGCTTCCGTTCTGGCTCAAAAGAATAAAGGACAGCAGGAACGGAGGATACCTTACTCATTTCGACAGGTTTGGCAACGATAGTGGCGAAGATGAGAAATCGCTCATTTCACAGACACGTTCCCTTTATACTATGTCATCGGCGTTGAGGGCAGGTTACGCAAATGGTGACTTTAAGGACCTTGCCGCACATGGAATTGATTTCCTCATCAGTAAAATGTGGGACAGGGAAGCGGGAGGGTTCTTCTGGATGTGCAACAGGGAGGGCGAAGTAACAATCGACAGCAAGGTACTTTACGGCCAGAGCTTTGCAATCTACTCGCTGAGTGAATACACCCTGGCCACAGGCGATCCGGCCGGGGCAGAATATGCCTGCATGCTGTTCGACCTTATTCAGAAACACTGCACCGACACAATGCATGGCGGTTATTTTGAGATGTTCGGCAGGCAGTGGAACCTCAGCGGGCCCGGGAGCAGTGGAGGCGACAGGAAAACCATGGATGTGCACATGCACCTTATGGAAGCCTTCACAACTCTTTATGAATGTACTGGTGAGGAGGTTCACAGGCGCAAACTCCTTGAAGTAATTGAGTTGCTTTTGAAGAGAATTCTTCATCCTGCTTACAAAACCGGCATACCCCAGTTCTACAGGGACTGGAGCATCGCACCCCAGATAAAATTCGACATAATCTGGGGATGGGACAGGTTTTCCGCGGAAGGGAGCAAGGGGAATGCCACTGACAATACCTGTTACGGGCACAATGCCGAATTCGCATGGCTTCTTATTCATGCCCTCGATATTTTAAAGGCTGACAGGAATGAATATTCTGATGTTTTAAGGAAAATATTCGACCATACAGTTGACAACGGAATTGACCGGGAATTCGGGGGCGTTTATGTGGAGGGTCCGCATGCAGGCGGGGTTTATGACAGGGAGAAGGAGTTCTGGCAGCAGGCAGAGGTGCTGATTGGCCTGCTCGATGCCGTCATTATCTTCGGCGATAGAAAATATTGGGAAGCATACAAAAACGTTCACCGCTTTGTGCTCGACAGGATGGTCAACAGGGGAGTGGGAGAGTGGTTTCCCCTCATGTCGAGAAAGGGCGAACCCGTATGGACCCACATGAGCCATTCATGGAAGATAAACTACCATACTGTGCGATCAATGATACAATCCATTGACAGGCTCAGGAAGATTGAAGACAAATTCCAAAATGAAATCGTATGAACCTCTCCCTCGGAACGCTTGACTGGATAATTCTCTTCATAATGATATGCGGAAGCCTGTCTTTCGGGCTGATAATGGCCTGGCGCAGGAATGCATCGAAGGACAGTTCGGGTTTTTTCCTCGGAGGCCGGTCGATGAGCTGGCCTGTAGTGGGGGCCTCTCTTTTTGCAACGAACATAGGGGCAGAGCATCTTGTGGGATTGTCAGGCGATTCATACAGGTACGGGCTCGCAGCAGGATCAGTCGAACTTACATGTGCCATAACGCTCGGTTTTGCCTGCGCCTTCCTGTTTCCTTACTATATGAAAAACAGGATATATACAATACCGGAGTTCCTTGAGCTGAGATACAACAGGAGAGCAAGAACCTTCTTTTCGGGACTGATGCTTATTATCAGCATAATGACAAAGCTCGCCTTCACTCTGTTTGCAGGAGCACTTGTACTGAACAGCCTCGTAGGCTGGAACGTAATGACAACAGTATGCTGGATAGCTGCGGGAGTGGCAATATTCACAATTGTCGGTGGTTTTACAGCTGTCGCGTACTCTGACGTCATCCAGGTGATAATAATGATTCTTGGTTCATCGATAATGGTAATAACAGGACTTGTCAGGGTTGGCGGATGGGAAGGGTTAATGGATAAGGTGCCGGAAATGATGACGATCAATCGTCCCGGGGACCAGGTTTATCCCTTCTGGGGTATACTGGCAACAGCATTTTACGCCGGTATTTTTTACTGGGGCATCGACCAGGTCAACGTGCAAAGGGTGCTTGCTGCCCGTGATATACGACAGGCCAGGTGGGGTTCGATGCTGGCAGTGACTCTGAAGCTGCTTCCTCTTTTTATTTTTGCACTCCCGGGGGTTATCGCCTATGCCCTTTTCCCCGGAGAACTTGAGGGTGATTCAACGAAGCAGACTTTTGTTCTTCTTCTGAACAACCTGCTTCCAACCGGACTTCGGGGACTTCTGCTTGCCTCACTCATGGCAGCCCTGGTGACATCCCTGATAGCTGTTCTGAATTCAGTCTCAACACTTGTTGTAAGGGATTTTATTCTGGAGTTCAAACCCGGACTTGGCGAAAAGCGACAGGTGTCTCTCGGCAGGGTGATAATTGTTATAGTTACAATACTCGGGATCGGCGCAGCCTGGCTTGTTTACAGGAATGAGGAGGGTTTGTATAAATACCTGCAGACACTTTCTGCCTACCTTGTAATACCAGTATTCCCTGCAATATTTTTTGGAATAGTAAGCAGGAGAGTTACACTTAAGGGTGCCGCTGCATCTGTTATAACAGGTATAGCGCTTGCGACTCTTTTCGTAACTGACCAGTTCCTCGGTCCGGAAACAGGCAGGCAGCTTTTTCCCTTCCTGCATCACGATCTGACGCTGAATTTCGGGTACAGGGGATTATGGGCTGAGATTATAATAACTGCAGTCTTGTTTGCGGTTTCAGCCTTCACTGAAAAAACAGCGCCTGATAAGCTTGTAAACACAACCTATGATTTCAAAGGCAGGATAGCGAGGTTTGAAGGCCTGAAAGACTGGAGGCTGCAGCTTGGGGTACTTTCAGCCGTAACACTGGCAATATACATCTGGCTGAGCTGACAGGACTCTGACAGGCCTCTGCCGGGCCTGTTTCTTAACCCTTGAATTCTGTCAGTTCTGTCGGGAAGCAAGCATCATTCCCTGTCTTCCTTTTCAAAGTCAACGTAAAGCAGTGGTTTCCTGAACCACGATGTCCTCCATGCCCCGTAGAGAACTCCTGCCGAGAGCCAGCAAAGTCCGACTATCTTGGCCTTGATGTCGAGGCTCATCCACAGGTAGAAACAAACGGCAAAACCTAGCAGGGGAAGCAGGAACTGGAGGATGTTCTTCTTTTCGCTCCTGATGAAGTATCTTGTAAAGGCAGAGGCATTTACGCCCATGAAAGCAATCAGTGCCCCGAAGTTCAGAAGCTGGGCTCCGAGGGGATATGACAGGAAAAAGGCGCCGGCGAGAACAAAAAATCCGATCAGAATAATGTTATTGCTGGGTACACGGGTGCGTGCATTTACAACTCCAAAAAACTTCCGGGGTATTGCATTGTCACGCCCCATTCCGTAGAGCAGCCTTCCGGCGCCGAGATGTGCCCCCGATCCTGATCCGATTGTTGCTATAAGCAGGGCTATGTTTACGGCAAAGAACAGCCACTGGCCACCGGCCTTGCCAGCCACATATACAAAGGCTGTGTCCTGGTCGGGGAATGTGGTTTCGGGCCATACAAGCTGTGCAAAATATACCTGTATCGATGCGAGGATGCCGGTAATAAGGCAGACAAGCACAGTGGCACGCAATATGTTCTTCCTCGGGTTATGAACCTCCTCCGAAAGTGTGGATATGCCATCAAATCCTATGTAAGTGAGCACAGCCAGGGAAGCGCCTGCTGACACGGCGGAGAATGAAAATGTCTCAGGATTGTAAAAGGGCTTAAGCCAGCCGGCGGCTCCTGCCGGAGGATTTATGAACAGGTACCTTACCGCTGAACCCAGGAAGAGAAGTATCACAATTCCCAGTCCTGCAGCAATTATTGAATTCGTCCGGGCGCTGGCTTCAATGCCTCTCAGGTTCATTGAGGTGAAAAGCACTGCATAGAAAACCGCAAATCCTGCAAAGGGAATCTCAGGAATGAAATTCATTGAGGCTTTGCTGGCCCAGATCACGCAGATTATCGGGTTCATCACATAGTCGAAGATCATGCCCCAGCCGATAAAGTAGCCCAGCGAGGGGTGTATTTCGCGGCTTACATAAGTATATGCCGACCCGGCGCTTGGATATGCATTTGCCATCTTGCCATAACTTATGGCTGTGAGAAGCATTGCAACCATTCCGATTAATATTGTTGTTACAACATGGCCTTGTCCCAGGCTCGATGCCGCCCCGAAAAGTGGCATCGGGGCCGTGGGCTGGATAAGGATGATCCCGTAAAGGACAAGTGATGAGAGCCCCAGTGCGCGCCTTAGCCCGGGTCCGGATTTAGTGTCTGTGTTCATTTGATCTGGTATTACAATTGATTTCCGGCCTGGGCTTACAGTTTTAAGAATATCTTGTTACGGTAGAGGAAATACAGGAAAAGCCAGGCTATTGCAGTTATCCCGATTCCATTGACAAGTTCGGTCCATTTATCGGGGAGTATTTCTGCAAGTCCTCCGAAGAAGAACCTTGTCGCCGATCTGAAATTCAGTATCCTGCCGGCAAGGTAGATTGTAATCGGATTCAGTCCGATAACAACAAAGAAGAATGTCCATTTCCTGTACTGCCAGATATCAATAACAAGGTAGAATACAGAGAAGAGAAGAAGGCTCAGTCCCCCGACGAAACATACGAAGGAACTTGACCAGATGTTTTTGTTTATCGGGAAGGAGGATCTCTATCTTATTCTCCTTTCCATGAACCCGGGCAAACTCGGTAATGAGTATCTCGATGATGGAGCTGAGA
>JALOMK010000117.1 GCA_025455505.1 Bacteroidales bacterium | reverse complement strand
TCCTTTATTTTCTTCTTCGGATTTTGCGAGGTCAGTGCAGAGTTTGTCGCGCTCGCTGACCACGGCCTTCATGTTCTTGCTCCAGGTGAAAGGCACTTTTTCAGGCTTTGCATCTCCGCATTTGTATACCGGAGCGCATGAATTCATGAAAGAAGCGAATACTATCGCAAAAAGGGGATAGAGGAGTTTTTTCATGATCTGATATTTTAAAGTTTATTTGTCGGTTTCACGTCAAATTTCGCTCATTTTTCCCGGATTCTGAAAATGCGGGGGAAAAATCGTGGTACTTCATTTTTATAAGCAGCATATCCGGGGTATTTTCCGCTGCTTATCCTCTCAGTGAAAACGCTGCTTCCCGCAAAGAGAAGGATCAGAAGAAAGGCCCCTGATACAGACCAGTTCAGCCACTTTCCTGAAGCGGCCACGCTGAAAACGTAGAAGCTCACCCAGATCGCCTGTTCCGAAAGAAAATTCGGATGCCTTGAATACCTCCAGAGCCCCTCGGAAAGGAAACCTTTCTTCAGGGATTCGGAATATTCGCCAGGGCTCAGCCCGGGATTCCTTTTTAGCTTATGGAACCTGTACTGCTGGTTATCGGAAATTGTCTCCGTTATTATAAAGCCAAGCATAAGCACTGCAGCTGCAATATCAATGAGATTCAGCCCCTTGTCCGGATACATGGCAGCCACAATAAATGGTGAGCTGAACAAAAGTATCAGGAAATGCTGGTAAAAAGAGATGAAGAACAGGTTGAAAATGCCAAAGCGGAATCTTCCCTTCAGACCCGGGTTCTGCCGCAGTATGCTCCAGCGGTAGTCTTCCTCTCCCTTCCATGGGATAAGGCTGTACCCTCCTTTCCTCCAGAAGTTGTAACTAAGCCTGAAACCCCATATTGTAACCATGACAGTCATCAGAAATATTCTCGGTGATGGATACTCCAGCAGGGTTACCAGGCCATAGAATGATGGCATAATGCTCCACAGCTTGTCAACCTGTGAATAATTACGCGTGACTTCGCTTACAACAAAACAGAGAATTGCTGCTGCAGCCATTACAGAGAGATAGATGCCTGCATTTACATCGCCGGTAAAAACCGGGATCAACTGGTTCATAAGGATTAGTTTCATACTTTCAAAAATTCCTGCCAAAGATAAATTTATTTTGAAAAGCTCCCTGCATGATATTTTCGTCGACGATTACAGGTGTTTCGCAGAAAATAATTTGAACAAATCTCCTGCCGTCCTATATTCGGGGTTTAATAAGGTCTAATTTTGCTTCCATGAAAAAGTCGCTTGAGATCTCAGCCCACTTGATTTTCTGGTTGCTGTTTGTTGCAATGACCTACATGCTCAGCAGTATCTATCTCCAGGCAAAACCCGACGCTCCGTTCAGTGGACACTTCGGCTATGTAATATTCCTGGAGCTTGTGATGGGACTAATCTTTTTCTATATCACATTTTTCGGATACAGACCGGCTTTGAAAAGCTCGAGGAATATGCTTATCCTTGTTACGGTACTGGTGCTGCTCCTTATATTCTTTGCCCTGCCCGCGTTCAGTCATGGCATGCTACAGGTACTCAGTTCACTTATCCCCCACCTGATAGTGATTTTCCTGGCAATCGTATTCCGTAAGCTTTCTGACTCCATCAAGCTGGAAAAGGAGAAACAGGAATTGCTGCTCGAAAACACGAGAAGCGAGCTGGCTCTCCTTAAAATGCAGATAAGTCCTCATTTCCTGTTCAATACGTTAAACAACATTGATTATCTGATCAGCCGCGATCCATCCAGGGCCTCCATCTGCATCTCAAGGCTGGGAAGCATGCTGAGGTACATGATTTACGATGCGAGGGACGAAAAAATTCCCCTGTCAAGCGAGCTAAGCCATATAGAAGACTACATCGAGCTTATACGCCTGAGAGCGGTAAGCGGCGATTATCTTGAATTTAACCTCAGAGGTGATCCCGGGAACCTGACTATTGCCCCGATGCTCTTTATCCCGCTTATCGAGAATGCCAGCAAACATGCTGCCAGAGCGGAGGGAAGTCATATTATCGGGGTGACAATCGAAATAGAAAACAAAAGGATCAGCTTCGCTGTGAGAAATGAATTCGATGCCGGAGCCAGGAAGCCTGAAGGCAAGGGCAGCGGAATCGGGCTGAACCTTGTAGGCCGGCGACTGGAACTCCTGTATCCGGGCAAATACGACATGAAGGTTGATACATCGGGCGGGAAATATTATGTTGAACTAACAATAGCGCTGAATGATAATTAAGTGCATTGCCGTCGACGACGAAGCCCTGGCCCTTGAGAAAATCAGGTCGTTCGTGGAACAGATCCCGGCACTCAGGCTGAATGCTGTTTTCAGGAATGCAGAGGATGCGCTCGCATTCATAAGAAACAATCCTGTCCAGCTCATTTTCCTTGATATCCAGATGGACAGGATGAGCGGAATTGAAATGCTCGAGAAAATGATTGTAAAACCTCAGGTGATACTTACAACCGCTTATGGTGAATATGCCCTGAAGGGTTTCGATCTGTCAGTCACCGACTTCCTTCTTAAACCATATACATTCGATAGATTCAGCCTTGCCGTCACAAAGGCTCTTGAATACCTTCAGTGGCAACAGGGAGAAGTCATGACCAGCCAGCCCCCTGCGGGATATATTTTTATAAAATCGGGTTACAAACTGGTTAAGATCTTTGTTGATGACATACTCTATGTGGAGGGAATGCGAGACTACCAGTGCATTATAACAAAGCATGAAAAGATAATTGCCAGTCATTCCATGACAGAACTGGAAAGGCTTCTTTCAGGCAGGCTTGTAAGATGCCATAAATCTTATCTTGTAGCCTTGTCAGGAATCACGAGCATTGAACATGACAGGATAAGGGTCGGAAGTGCGCATATTCCCATCGGTGAATCATACAAGGAAGAGTTCTACAGGCGGATCTGAAATTTTTTCGCAGGAGGATTGCCGGTGTTGGCAGATTTTTTTTGTCCCCGGCAACTTTTAAAATGACTTTTGTATCATGTCTTACTTAATAAGTTATTGTCATGAAAAAGTCAACAGAAATCTCAGCTCACATCCTCTTCTGGATACTCTTCACACTGCAGGTATTTTCGCAGGCCAGGCTATTCCTCGAGGCAAAACCCGACGCTCCTTTCGGCCAGAGCTTTGCATGGGTAATCTTACTGGAGCTCACAATGGGTCTGATATTCTTCTACACCACTTTCCTGGCTGTACCCCGGGCCAGGAAAAGCAAGGGCAACCTGGCCGCTTTGTCGGCAGTGCTGCTGATCCTCCTCCTTGTTTTTGCATGGCCCGCAATGCAGATCGGTTCGGTCCAGGTAATTAGCTCGGTTGCACCCCACCTGCAGCTGATACTCCTGGCAGTCATATTCAGGAACAGCTCAGTTGCAACAAAACAATAGGCGATCTCTATGGCTCCGGGATTTCTGATCCCTTCCTGAACATATGACCATGCCAGATTGTTAATAATCCGGGTGCAGGCAAAATTGCCTGACCCGGATTGTTACATATTCAGGCAGCCTGGTCCCGACAACTTTTGGGTATGCACATAATTAATTAAATATCATAACTATGGCATGGGTAAGTTCCTATCTGAATTTCCGTGACAAAACGGAAGAAGCGTTCAACTTCTACAAATCAGTGTTCGGTGGTGATTTTGAAGGCGGTTTCATGCGTTTCCGCGATATGCCAAAGGATGACGCAATGCCTCCTATGCCGGAACCGGATTTGAATCTCATTATGCATGTTACCCTTCCTATACTTGGAGGACACAAGCTTATGGGCAGCGATGCCCCCGAATCAATGGGCTTCAGGGTTCACGAAGGCAATAATGTTTATATTATGCTTTCGCCTGATACAAGAAAGGAAACCGAACGCCTGTTTAAACTCCTTTCTGAAGGAGGCTTTGTGGAACAGGAACTGCAGGACATGTTCTGGGGCGATTACTACGGCAGCTGCAGGGACAAGTACGGTGTTCAGTGGATGTTTGCCTGCGAAAATAAGGTCTGACCAGGAAGCTTACACTGCTCCCGCCGGGAAAATCAAGGCTCTGGAACGGTTTATCCCGGCCTATGAATTGAATTCTTCTGCCATACGGACACCACTGGCCCTCTTGACAAAATAGCTGTAGATCATGGCGGTCCAGAAGGAAAACATTGCATAAATAAGAGCAGGCTTTACCATTTGCTGGTCATTCAGCAGCGTGCCTGCCACAAGAAAAGCAAGCGTTGTATTGTGAACCGAAGCCTCGATGCCGATTGTGTATGAATTCCTGGTACCAAGCCCCGTGAATTTCCCGAGGAAGAATCCCCAGAGCGTGCATAGCACGTTAAGAAGCAAGGCATAAGGCAAAATATTCAGTATTTCTGCTCCGCTTATTCCTGTTCCTCCCGAGGAGCTGCCTGCAAAAAAATAGATAGTGAAAATCACTGCCAGAGCTGCAACTAGGAAGTACTTGATTGGTCTGCGTGACTTTTCTGCAAACACCGGCCAGAGCTTCCTGATAAACACCCCTATAAACGCGGGAATTATTGTTATTGAAAAGATCTGGATTATTGTCTCGAGATATGAAAGATGTATCTCAGCAGACCTTCCATAGAAATAAAGAAGTCCCAGGTTGACGATGAACGGGATTGAAAACAAAGTGATTATGCTGTTGATTGAGGTGAAAATTATAGACAGAGCGACATTTCCCCTGAAAAGGTAGGTCAGGATCCCGGATGTTGTGCCGCCGGGACAGGCGGCGAGAATAATAAGTCCGACCTTGAAGGCATCAGGCATGTCGGCAAACAGCGTGATGCCAAAGGCTATGAGGGGAAGTATTATTATCTGGGATGTCAGACCGATTACAAGCGGCTTTGGGTATAAAAAGATATCCCTGAAGTTCGATGGTGTGAGTGACAGCCCCACTCCCATCATAATGAGGGCCAGGATAAGACTTAGCAGAATATCGATAAAGGAATATGATGCAAATTCCATAAAACCTGGTTTGTTGAATGTCTAAATTTAAGGACTTTTGAGGACTTTCAAATCTTTATTCTCTCGCCCGAGTACAGGCACCTGTAAAAAACCCCGTTTTTATATAGAAGTATCTCACCGGGGTGCTCGTCCTCAACGCTGGTGTCGATACCTAATACCCTGTCGCCGAAAAGTGAGGCTATTTCCTCACACTGTGTATGCCCTACAACAATATGATTTACAGCAAAATGACCCATTATTGAATCCATCTTAATCTCACAGTACTGTGCATCGTTGAAATACCCCCTGTACCAGACAGGACCCAGCTCGTTATTCAGGAACTTCCGCTCTTCCAGTTCAGCTTCAGTGCTGACCTCAAGCCCCATGACCATGTTGTGAAATTTCCTGTTGATCGATTCTATATTCAGGTCTCTCCTTACAGTCTCGATCGAAATTCCTCCATGAACAAACAAGATATCGTTTATATTCATTATTACCGGCTTGGTCCTCAGCCAGGCTCCAATTACAGAGAGCTCAGAATATAGACCGGAGTAATCTGTAAATGAAAGATCCTCAACAGTCGCATATTTCGGATGATTGTAGGAGTGCACGCCTGCAAAAAGGAGAATCTCATGATTTCCCAGCAGAAGGTGAACCCTGCCTCCTGCCTTCTCGGCCTGCCTTTCAAGCCCGAAGAGATGCCAGAGGACGTCCGTCACCATATCGCCCCTGTCGAATACGTCACCAAGTACAACAAGTCGTCCATTGCCGAATTTCCAGTTAAGGTCCTCGTCAATTATTCCGTGTGCACTGAGAATGTCTATATAAAAATTGAAGCGACCGTGTATATCGCTTATTATCACGATACTGTCCACGTCGCTGTAAACAGGCTCAAAATCAGGCTTCTGTGAAAAAACGCCCTCCAGGTCACTGTAATCGCATAGCAGTCCGAACTTTTCCCTGAAAACTGGATAGTTTTCATTGTCGATCTTCTTTTGCCTGAACGAGCCATTCTCGATCCATTTCGCCCTGAATTTCGATCCAGCCTTGAATAGATAAGGACCGTCGTCTACTCCCTCAGACCCGTTATGGCCCTGCCACATTGCTGCAAATGAACTTGCAGTCAGCAGAATTACAATCATGAAGCCGTTTAAAAATAGTCTCATGAGCTAAATAGTGAATATGATTCAGGGGTCCGCTTCCGCAGCAAAGATTACAAAATAAGTACAGAATAACAATAGCGGCACTCAAAACAATTCCGGCCGGATAAACAATCATTCAAAAAATCATTGGATTTGAAAACCAGATAAAGACAAATCCGTACACCAGTAACAATTCCGCGCATCCCTAATTGTAATTCAAGCAATTCAGGATTTTGAAAAACAATGAAGACAATAACGTACTTAAAAACAAATCCTGAGATTAACAATACAATTAAGTCAAATCAGGGCCTTAATAACAAAACCGTACAAATTAAACTTGCATTTTACGAAATATTTATTTTACTTTGCATTTCAAAGTACTTTAACATGAAGCAGAATCCTACGTCGGAAGAAGAACTTAAACTGATAAGGAAAATGATGGAAGAATCCACAAGGTTTCTCTCACTGAGTGGATTATCCGGAATTGTACCCGGACTTCTGGCAATTGCCGGCGGGTTGCTGGCACATTTTTTTGTATTCGGCAAGGACAGCCTCAGCTATCCTGAATATTTCGCAGGCATCACTTCACAGCAGGCCGGAACTTTATTATGGCACCTTTCACTTATAGCCGCAGCAGTCCTCCTTCTTTCGCTTGTGGCAGCAGTTTTCTTTTCATTCAGGAAAGGGAAAAGAGAAGGCAAGAGTCTGTGGACCCCGGTTTCAAAGCGGCTTTACACCAGCCTTCTCATACCGCTTGCAAGCGGCGCCCTTTTTGCGGGACTGCTTGTTTTTAGCAAAGACTTTGAGTTCGTGATACCCTCACTGCTTGTATTTTACGGACTGGCCCTTGTAAATGCAGGCAAATTCACATACAATGAGATCTTCTACCTTGGAT
>JALOMK010000116.1 GCA_025455505.1 Bacteroidales bacterium | reverse complement strand
TTGTATTTCGGATCCGGTAACAGAATCCTCTTCTTTGGTCTCGACTTTCTCATTATCTTATTCCTTTAACTGTTACTTCTTAGGTCTTTTGGCACCATATTTCGATCTCCTCTGTGTGCGGCCGTCAACTCCCGATGTATCGAGAGCACCTCTAACGAGATGATATCGCACTCCCGGCAGATCCTTTACCCTTCCGCCCCTTATCAGGACGATAGAGTGCTCCTGGAGGTTATGGCCTTCTCCCGGAATATAAGCGTTTACCTCTTTCTGATTTGTGAGCCTTACCCTGGCCACTTTCCTCATGGCGGAATTAGGCTTCTTTGGAGTGGTTGTGTATACGCGTACACAAACACCTCTTCTCTGAGGACATGAATCCAAAGCTGGAGCCTTGCTCTTGTCTATGAGCTTCTTCCTGCCTTTTCTTACTAACTGCTGAATTGTCGGCATAAATCCAATTTATTTTAGCATTAAAAACAACTCAAAAAACGGGTTGCAAAGGTATTGATTTATTTTATTAAATCACAACACAGTACAATATTTTTTTGAAACAGGAGAAAGAGTCCGTCAAGCCAGGCCTGTCAATGAATAAAGACGGTCGTTGCCGGATCCAGGTTATGCTATGTATCTCACAAAAAATGTAAGTTGTCAACAGGTTCCTTCCCGACTTTCCCCAGTGAAAAACGTTTTGTAAACTTACCTTGAAGGAAAAACCGGTACTCCTGTATTTCAAAAAACTGGTGCAAAGGAAATAAATAATTTGGAATAATCGCGCCATTTTTATACTGTTTTTAAAAATTTATTAATTTTGCCCCTCCTTACAATTAATATAATAAACAAGTAAAACATATTAACATCCGTAGAAAATGAAGACATACCAGGCTGACCAGATTAAGAACATCGCCCTGCTGGGGAATTCGGGTTCAGGCAAGACCACCCTTGCGGAGGCAATGCTTTTTAACGGCGGAGTGATTGAACGCAGAGGAACCGTGGAAGGACGAAACAGCGTCTCCGACTACAGGCCGATAGAGCATGAAAACGGAAACTCGATATACTCAACAGTGCTCTACACGGAATTCCAGAACACAAAAATCAACATCCTCGACACTCCTGGTCTCGATGATTTCAGCGGTGGAGTTATCTCGTCGCTATATGCAAGCGACTGCACCGTAATGACAATAAATGTCCAGAACGGAGTGGAAGTGGGAACCGAAATTCACTTCCGCCATGCCGAAAAGGAAAACAAACCCCTGATACTTGTTGTCAATGGCCTTGACCATGAAAAGGCAAACTTTGAAAAAAGCGTTGAAATGCTCAGGGAGCGACTCAGTTCAAACATAGCTCTTATACAGTATCCGGTTAACGAGGGAACCGGCTTCAATACAATTATTGATGTCCTGAAAATGAAAATGCTCCGCTACTCAAAGGATGGCGGCAAAGCAGAGGTTCTCGAGATACCGGCCGACCAGGCTGACAGGGCTGCCGAACTTCACAGCGCCCTCGTTGAGAAGGCAGCCGAAAGCGATGAATCACTCATGGAACTCTTCTTCGCGAACGATACACTTTCCGAAGACGAAATTAGAAAAGGCATTGCAAAGGGCATACTCACAAGGGGACTTTTCCCGGTTCTTTGCGTGTCAGCAAAGAACAACACAGGCGTTGACAGGGTACTGGAATTCATAGCAAGCGAGGCTCCCTCAATTCTGCATATGCCGGCACCCGTAAACAGCAAAGGCAACACTGTAAAGGCCGATCCTGCCGGGCCGGCTTCGGTATACGTATTCAAATCAGCAATAGAGGAACATATAGGCGAAATCAACTATTTCAGGGTATATTCAGGTAAGATTACCGAGAACCTCGACGTAATAAACAGCAATAACGGCAGCAAGGAAAGACTGTCACAGATCTATATCAGCGCCGGCAAGAACAGGACAAGGGTCCCTGAACTCAATACTGGTGACATAGGCGCTTTCGTGAAGCTTAAGAATACAAAAACAGGACATACTCTCAATGCTCCCGGCAATGACTGGTCATATTCAGGAGTTAAGTTTCCGGAGCCTAAATATCGTACCGCAATAAAGGCCCAGAGCGAAAGCGACGACGAGAAACTTGGCGAAGCCCTGAACAAGATCCACCTCGAGGATCCAACCATCAGCATTGAATATTCAAAGGAACTGAAGCAGATAATTGTCCATGGCCAGGGTGAATACCATCTTAATATAATGAAGTGGCATCTCGACAACATTTACAAGATCCCCACAAACTATAATCCTCCCAAAATACCTTATCGTGAGACAATCACAAAGACAGCCCAGGCCGACTACCGTCACAAGAAGCAATCGGGAGGCGCCGGGCAGTTCGGAGAGGTCCACATGATAATTGAACCTTACGAAGAGGGTTCAAAGGAAGTATCAATGATGAAGATCGGCGGAAAGGAACTTAAGATATCTGTCCGCGACAAGGAAGAAGTAGCTCTGCCCTGGGGAGGAAAACTTGTATACTGCAATTGTATTGTCGGTGGCTCGATCGACGCCAGGTTCATGCCGGCGATCCTCAAGGGTATAATGGAGAAGATGGAAGTGGGACCGCTTACAGGTTCGTATGCGAGGGATATAAGGGTTTATGTATACGACGGCAAGATGCACCCTGTTGATTCAAACGAAATTTCGTTCCGCCTTGCCGGGAGAAATGCCTTCAGCACTGCCTTCAAGAATGCCGGGCCAAAGATCCTTGAACCTGTTTACGACGTTGAGATATTCGTTCCTTCCGACAGGATGGGTGATGTTATCAGCGACCTCCAGGGAAGAAGGGGAATGGTTCTTGGCATGGCCAGCGAAAAACGCTTCGAAGTAATTAAGGCAAAGGTTCCGCTTGCCGAGATGAACAAGTACTCCACTGCCCTCAGCTCAATCACAGGAGGAAGGGCAATGTATTCCATGAAGTTTGCCGAATATGCACAGGTTCCGGGCGATGTACAGGATTCCGTCATCAAGGCTTACTCGGAAGAGGAAGAAGAAGAATAAAATTCTTCATCCCTTCTGTGATGTGAATTTATACTGTGGAGGGTGCCTGCAAAGGCACCCGAAAAAAAGCCGTCTCAATCTTTCTGAGACGGCCTCATTTTTATGCAGCAACTGTCATACAGACCTCAGGACATCCCACACGAAGGCCCTGATGCCAACCTCGTCGTTTACAGCGTCGATCTTCTTTACTGTCTCCAGCAAAATATCAACCTTGTCATCATCAACAACTGTAAGCAGGCTCTTGTTGATCTCCGGCCAGGTATGCGTCCCCAGGTGCGGAACACCTGTCTGTGTTCCTCTTCCCTGTACATTTTCCCAGAGCGTATAGCCTCTTACAGACAGCTTCTCAAGCATGTATTCCACCTTTTCTGTATGGGCCTGGTTGTAAATTATCATTATCGCTTTCATAATTAATCTTATTTCAGTGTTGACTATTTATCCTTGTCGCTATCGCCGTTCATGAAGTTCATATCTGTATAGGCAATAAGGCTTTTTTTGCGTTCGCCTCTCCTTACAAATACAGCATATACAACAGGCACAAGCACCAGTGTTACAAAAGTCGAGAAGATGAGTCCCCCGATAACTGCAATCCCCATAGGCTTCCATAGTTCAGAACCAGATCCCGCGCTCAGCGCCAGGGGAAACATACCAAGGATTGTCGTTGCCGAGGTCATAAGCACAGGCCTGAGCCTCGAACGGCCAGAGAGTGCAATTGCTTCATAAAGCTCATTGCCCCTGTCACGCATCAGGTTGATGAAGTCAACAAGCACTATCGCGTTCTTCACAACAATACCGATCAGCAGCACAGCCCCGATCCCGGAAATTACACTAAGTGTCGTATCCGTTAAAAACAGAGCTATTGCAACTCCCGTAAATGCAAAGGGGATTGAAAACATAATTATAAGCGGCATCTTCAGAGACTCGAACTGGGAAGCCATCACAAGATAAACAAGGATGAGACTTACAACTATAAGAAGTGCAAGATCCATGAATGCCTCCATTTGTTCCTTGATAGCTCCCGATATCTGAACCATCACGCCGGCCGGCCTGGGCGTTTCTTCTATTGCCTTTTGAACATCTGCCTGTATGTCGGTCAGCGACCTCTCGAAAGGAGTAAACGAAATTCGCACGATCCTCTCCTTGCGCTTCCGTTCTATGCTTGGCGGCGACCAGTATTCCTTGACCTGGGCAATCTCACCAAGGCGTACCATTTGTCCCATGCTGTTAGGGATGGCAAAGTTTTCTATTTCCGTGAGCGTATTTCTTGCATCCTTTTTAAACCTGACGACAACGTCGTATTCATCCCCTGCCTGACGCAGCCTTGTGGCTATCAGGCCGTCAACCCTGTTCTTAACCGCTGTGGCGGCCATGGCTGTATTGAGACCGTTTGCACTCATCTTCTCCTGATCAAAAACAATCTGCAGTTCAGGCTTCGATTTGTCGCGGCTTATGCTGACGTCTTTTGTTCCCGGTATCTTCTTGATCTTTTCCTCGAGCTGGGCAGCAACGGCATTTGTTGCCGCAATATCGAAGCCGTAAACTTCCACGTCAACTGCATTGCCTCCGAATGCACCCATGTTCTGGGTTGTAGTTATCTGAAGGTTGATAATCTCCGGGAAAACCGAAAAGTCGGCCCTCATCGCCTCAGCAATGTCCCAAACGGTCCTCTTTCTTTCCTCGATGGGCACAAGACTGAAAGTATACTGTATCGTATGCGTCCCTCCCGCACTGAACATAGATTCCCAGCCTCCCTGGTCGTCAAATCCCGAAGTTGTTGAAATAATCTTAACCTCCGGATAGTTTGCCTTGACGAGACTGTCAATAACATCGGCAGTCCTGATTGTATTCTCCACCCTTGATCCGGTCTGAAGCTCAATAGTTGCATATACCGCCGATTCATCGGCCTGCGGAAAGAACTCAGTGTCGATTACTGTAAAAAGACCCATTGAGAATGCAAAAACGATTACAGAGATTATTGTTACCACTGTCTTATGCCTGAGAGCCCATCTGAGTGTCTTTTCGTAAAATGAGTCCATCCAGTCGAGGAAGATCCTGATGCTTCCGTCATGGCTAAAGAAGGGTGCGTCCTTTTTAATCGGACGGTATTTTAGCATCAGCGCGCTGAGTGTTGGGGTCAGTGTAAGGGCGGCCGCGGTGGATGCAATAATTGTAACAGTAACGCTTACACCCAGCTGCTTGAAAAGAACACCGGTGAGACCCTCAACAAATGTCAGCGGGAAGAAAACAGCAACAACCGTAAGCGTTGTCACAATTACTGCCAGCCAGACCTCATTCGTTGCATAAATGGCCGCCTCCCTCGGCCTGCTCCCACGCTCAATATGCTTTGTAATATTTTCAAGAACAACTATTGCATCGTCAACCACCATGCCTATCGCGATTGAAAGCGAGACGAGTGAAATAATGTTAATGGAGGCGTCGGCAAGGAAGAGGTAGATAAAGGCAACAATAAGCGAAACAGGTATTGTCAGGATGACAATGAATGTGGCCCTCCAGCGTCCAAGGAAGAACAGTACAACAAGCACGACGAAAATCCCCGCGTACATCAGTGTTTCGGTAAGGTTGCTTATAGAATCCTTAATGAAAGAAGCACTTGAGAAAAGCAGCTCTATATTTACATCGGGAGGGAGGTCCTTTTTAAGCTCCTCGAGCATTGTCTCGATCTCGCGGGTGACTTTTACAGTATTTCCTCCGGACTGCTTCTGGACAAAGAGCCCCATACCTTTTGTCCCGTTTATCTTAGTATCGAGCTTCGATTCCCTTATTGTATCGCGCACTTCGGCTATGTCCCTGAGGTATACGGCATTGCCATTAAAGCTGCTTACAACTATGTTCCTGAGAACATCACTCTCGGGGAACTCACCCTGTATCCTCAAGGGATAGTCAGTCTGTCCCATTTCAAGGTACCCGGCAGGAAGATTAAGGTTCTCCGCCCTCAGGACACCGCCTATCTGTTCAATAGTCAGGTTATAGGCTTCGAGTTTCTGCGGATCGATGTCGATGTAAATGCGTCTTCCCGGAACACCTGAAAGAGACACGTTGCCCACTCCTTCAATCCTGTTCAGCGGGTTGACAATCTTCTCATCGAGAATCTTTTCAAGACCTGCATAGCTCTCATCTGCCGTTATTGCATAGAAGATGATTGGCATCATGCTTGAGTTGAACTTTATTATTGTCGGGTCTTCCGCTTCTTCCGGAAGAAACCTTGTCACAAAGTTCAGGTTGCTCCTTATATCATTGATTGCCTCATCGAGGTTTGATCCGTACTCAAAATTCAGAAAGATCACGGAAAGACCATCGCTGGATGTCGAAGTGAGATCCTTCAGGTTGCTTACCGAATTTAGTACATCCTCAAGCGGCCGTGTAACATTGCTCTCGATATCAGATGCACTTGCTCCCGGGTAAGTTGTCATAACTGTTACGAAGGGCAACTCGATTTCCGGGTAAAGGTCGACGGGCAACCTTGACAGGGAATATAACCCTATAACCATCATAATGACAAAAATCAGGATGGTTGTTACGGGTCGTTTTACTGAAGAGCTGTAAATACTCATATCCTTATATTTATAATCTTAATATTATTGTTTAACCTGCAGCCTGTCGTTTGTCTTCAGACGAGCCTGGCCGTCAATAATAAGCCTGTCGCCCTCCCTGAGAACATCAGAAATAAGTTCAAGTTTATCGTCAAAGCGCTTGCCCAGCGTTACTTCAACCCGCTTTGCCCTGTCGTTCTCTGTCACAAAAACATACCGTATGTTCGTTCCTTCCTGCATCAGGACAGCGCTGGCAGGTGCAACGAATGCTTCAACTTCGCCAAGGTCCATTGATACCCTTGCAAACATACCCGGTTTAAGTGTTTCATTCCTGTTTGGCAGTTCCACTTCAACTCCGAAGGATCTTGTAAGGGCGTTGACAGTAGGCGAGATCCTGAAAACTGTCCCCGTAAAGACCTGGTCTGCATAGACATCTGCCGTAACAGAGGCTTTCATTCCCCTTCTGATAAGCGGATAGTACTGCTCAGAGACATTGACGACCACCTTGAGAGGATTTACCTGCATCAGCGTAAGAACTG
>JALOMK010000375.1 GCA_025455505.1 Bacteroidales bacterium | reverse complement strand
CCTGTCGAGGGATCTACATCCCTGTCACCGAAATTCAGTGTCCCCATCCCCGGGTATTCAGTACCGTCAGCAAGCACCATCTTCACGTTATCCTTATTCTGCCCTATTTTAACATTAAGTTCGTTAAGGAGCCTGGATATCCTGAGATATTCTTTTTCACTCATTGTAAACCTGACCCTGATCATGTCGACACTTGAAATAGTATTTATGACCATTCCAGGTCCCCGGCTTACGAAATCACCAACTTTTACCTTGGAAATACCTATGATTCCGCTTATAGGTGCGGTGACACTGCAATACCCCAGTTCTATTTTCGAGTTTCTGAGTGCAGCTTCGCTTGACTCCACCATAGCCTTCGCTGAACTAAATGAAGCCTGTGCTGCAACAAGCTCCCTCTGGCTTACGGCTCCTATCTTGGCCAGCGGTTCAATGCGCCCAAGATCATTTTCGGCCTTGATAAAGGCTGTCTGTGCCTCAGCAAGAGCAGCGCTGGCCTTATCCACATTGTTCCTGTATGGAAGATCATCAATTGTATATAAAATCTGTCCTTTCGTTACCATTGATCCTTCCCTGAATGGCATGCCCGTAACCCAGCCTTCAACCCTGGCCCTGATCTCCACATCCGATTCCCCGTAAGTCTGGCCCGCATATTCAGATTCAAGCAGAATATTCTGTTGCATTACCCTGACTACCGGTACTTCAATAGGTGCGGCAGTCTGGACCTCCTTCTTTCCATTGCAGGAAACAGCAATGACTGCCGAAATTGCCAATAGAATTATAACAGTTTTTTTCATATAGGGAACTTTAATTTGGATTTCAACTATAACCAGTGAAGGTGCTTTTCAGTTCAAATTTAAGAAAAGGTTTTGTGAAGCAGCCAAATTTAAAAAACATTCGAAGGTGAAAACAGACGGTGCCGTTTACAAACAATCACATCCTTGAAGAACTGCGTCTGAAGTTCAGAACCGGAAACACAAGGAATCATAATAGTGAACGGGACCGCTTACTGACTGAATTAATTTTTTTCTAACCTTATATCCTTCCACCTTTCAGATTTGTAGTAATATTGTATATATTATTCCTGGCACACTTATGACTTTCACTGCTTTACACCAGAATAAATATGAAAACTAGAACAGATCGCGGTTCAAGCTCCGATAATAAGAGCATTGACTTTGTGATAAAACTTCTGTTTATCCTCTTTCTTATTACCTGGTGCATCATGATTGTACTACCCTTTGTAGTTCCTGTGCTCTGGGGAGCAATACTGGCGGTGACAATGCATCCGCTGTACCAGCGGCTGCTGAGACTTGTAAACGGAAGAAAGGGGCTTGCAGGCCTTATTATCACCGGCATAATCCTCGTCTTGCTTATTGTACCCTTTATATGGCTTGTATCTTCTGTAGTTGGAAGCGCCAGGGATTTTACCGAGGCCATCAGGGGACATACACTTGTCATTCCGCCTCCAAAGCCTGAAGTGGCTGACTGGCCTATAGTCGGTGAACCCATATTCGATGCATGGCAGTCGCTTTCAACCAACGTGGAGACGGCTGTTAGACAGTACAGGGAGCAGATTCTCAAGGTAGGTGACAAGTTTCTCATAACAGCTAAAAGCGTTACGGCTAACTTCCTGATGATGATTTTGTCGGTTATCATCTCCGGCGTAATGCTTACAAATAGTGACAAGTCAGAAACACCTTTGAAAAATATCATACGGCGACTCTCGGGAGGAAACGGTGAGGATTTTATATCACTAATAGTAATCACTATCAGGAATGTGGCAAAAGGCATTCTGCTGGTTGCCTTCATACAGTTTGCCGGTATTGGCGTCTGTCTTGTTCTTGCCGAAGTGCCAATGGCAGGGCTATGGGCTATCATTGTCTTGCTGCTCGCCATGGTTCAGTTGCCTGTCGGGCTGGCGGGTATCCCGATAGTAATATACCTTTATTCCGCACATGAGCCTCTGGCTGCAACTTTCTGGTCGGTCCTGATAATGTTTTTTGCCGTAAGCGATTCATTCCTGAAGCCCCTGCTGATGGGTAAGGGCGCCCCTGTACCAATGCTTGTAATTTTTCTGGGTGCAATCGGGGGAATGATGATGTCGGGTTTTATCGGGTTTGGTTTTTAAATACTTTGATCAGAATAATAAGAAAGCTTAGAAGTTGAGCAATGGAAGATAGAATGAGCAAGAAGGAAAAGTCACGCAAATCTTGGGCAGTTGTCGAAGGAAAGCTTAAGGAGGTACCCCGTCTCAGCAATAAGGAACTCATTAAGAGAGCGAGGAATTTCTCTGAGAAATATTGCATCGGTGACAACGAAAAGTTTGAACTGAAAAAATACAGGTCAAGCCCGCACATCGACCTGGGACCGGAAGATAAACCTCAGATGAAGGAAATACTCCAGGCAGGCGTTGATCTTCTTGCAGAAATGCAGGATGTACTCTATGCCCAGGATAAATGGTCGCTCCTTCTGATTTTCCAGGCTATGGACGCGGCAGGCAAGGATGGAGCCATAAAACACGTTATGTCGGGTATCAATCCTCAGGGCTGCCAGGTGACAGCGTTCAAGGCTCCAAGCGCTGAAGAGCTTGACCACGACTTTATGTGGCGCTGCATGAAAAACCTGCCTGAGAGGGGAAGAATAGGAATTTTCAACCGTTCTTACTATGAGGAGGTGCTTGTAGTAAGGGTCCATGAATCGATTCTCAAGGCGCAGAAGCTGCCCGAAAAGATGCTTGATAAGGATATCTGGAAAAACAGGTTCAGAGATATCAGGAATTACGAAAAATACCTTCACGGGAATGGGACCAAGGTCGTGAAATTCTTCCTTAATGTTTCGAAGGAAGAACAGAAAAAGCGCTTCATTGAAAGGATCGACAATCCGGAAAAGAACTGGAAATTCAGCTCCGCCGACGCAAAGGAACGGACTTACTGGAAGCAATATATGAAAGCCTATGAGGAGATGATACGCGAAACCTCAACCGCCGATTCGCCATGGTACGTTGTGCCTGCTGATAATAAGTCCTTTGCAAGAATAGTGATTGCTTCAGCGGTTATCACGTCGCTGTATGAGCTGGACCTCGCCTATCCGAAAGTAAGCAGCGAAAAGATAGCTGAACTGAAAGCAATCCGGGAAGCGCTCCTTTCTGAAAAAGACTGAATCAAATTTTTGCCTCCGGCGGGTACGTAATCACCGTAAATACTATCTTTGGAAACATCCTTTTGTGCAATTTTGGCGGGGACGTCGATGATATAACTTTGAATTCAAGTGAGCGACACTGTATATAAATGGATTGAAGCCGGCTACACGACCTTTGCCTTTCAAGGCCCGGCCGGAGTGCAGGTGGAGAAACTCGCAAGAGACCTGCAGATGAATAAATCAGGTTTC
>JALOMK010000374.1 GCA_025455505.1 Bacteroidales bacterium | reverse complement strand
GCAACAAGGCCCAGTGACCTTGCTGTGGATGGCCGCTGGCTCGATGGCATATACTTTGCAATGGATTTCCTCACACTCCAGAACAGGGTAAATGCAGGACAGATGCGCGATTCAGAGAATCCTGTCAGAAGTGAGGGGAAAAAAGTCCTCGTAATCGGCGGCGGCGACACCGGGTCGGACTGCGTCGGAACTGCAATACGACAAAAGGCTGCAAGTGTAATCCAGATAGAGATCCTTCCGAAGCCTCCTGAGACGCGAAACGATGACAATCCCTGGCCTTACTGGGGAAAGACACTCAAGACATCCACTTCGCACGAGGAAGGTTGTGAGCGGGAATGGGGACTCTCAACAGTTAAATTTATCGGAGAAGAAAACCAGGTAAAGGGTGTTGAAGTTGAAACCGTTGAATGGATTAAGAGCAACGGGAGGATGATGCCTGAACCGGTGGCAGGAACAAAAAGGATAATTGAAGCTGAACTTGTGCTTCTTGCCATGGGGTTTCTTCATACTGAAACAGAGGGACTCATCCGGAGCCTGGGACTTGAACTTGACGAACGAAATAACCTTAAAGCAGATAATTCCTGCAAAACGAGTCACGCCAGGATATTCGCGGCCGGTGATGCAATCAGCGGAGCAAGTCTTGTTGTAAATGCAATTGCCTCGGGACGCAAGGCAGCAAGGTCTGTGGACAGGTACCTAAGGAACCTTTAAGCCTGGGAAATGATTAAGGTTGAACCGGAAATTTAATTCCCAGTTCAATTGTAAATACAGTGCCCTCTGAGTGGTTACTGATGAATGAAGCCTTTCCCTTAAGGTATTTTTCTGTCAGCAGTTTTACACTGTAGGTACCAAGTCCCCTTGAGGCGCCTTTTGTTGAAAATGACCTCTGGAAGATCTGCTCACGGACACCTTCCGGGATCACCCCGTTGTTACGGACGAAGAAAAGAACCCTGTCACTCAGGACCCTGGTACCGGCAACCACCTCTGATCCGGCTTTTGATGCTTCCACGGCATTTTTGAGCAGGTTCGTCAACACCCGCTGGAGAAGGACAGGGTCTGTCTCAGTTTCAACACCCGATGAAGAACTGTCGATATTTACGCTAATGTCATTCCTGGTGTTATGGTACGAATTCCTGGCTGCCACGGATTTCAGGAAATCAAGGGAATCGACAGTCTTAAGCTCCGTCTTAAGGTCACCGCTTTCAGCAGCCCTTAGCTGTCTGAACATGCTTATCTCATCGATGATTGTCCTGCTGGCCTCTTCGGAATATCCAAGCAGCTCATTTGTCTGGACAGGATCCTTCTCGTCCCTGAGTACTGTGAGCAGTCCGTTCAGGCCGCTTGCAGTATTGAGGATATCGTGAAAAAATATCCGCTCGAGTGCGGCAAGTCTTTTTTCGGCGGCAATATCCTGGAGTGATACAACGAAAAACTCATGGCCTTCAATCTCCATTGGTGTACAGGTTACACGGAGGTCCCAGTGGCGAGGTTCCCCTGCCGTAAATGTTGTCATTGAAGCTTCCGATACAGTTTTCATGCCGGTGGAGCGACACTCCGTTATCGACCTGAATATACCGCAGAACTGGCAGGCCGGTGATGTTCCGCACCCGTCAGTACCTGAATCAGCATTCATGCATGAGAGTGATTCACCAGGTCGTTTCCCGAGGAGTGGCTCAAGGCTGTCAAGGCCCAGGGTCGACAGGAATTCGTAATTCGTATAAATTATCTGCTGTCAAGGCCCAGGGTCGACAGGAATTCGTAATTCGTATAAATTATCTGCCTGTTCCTGTTGAGAATGGCAGAGATGCCTGTCATGGAATCAAAGATCCCGCTGAAAAGCTTCTGGAGAGCAATAATCTCGTTTTCAGCAAGGATCTCATGGTCAGAAGACCTTAGTATAGAATCAAGGTTTGAATCCCCTATCATTTTTTGTAAGCTTCAGTTCCCCAAACTGATGTTTCAAAATTAAGATTCTGAAAATAACTGCCGAAACAAAATATTAACAATGCAAGGCTGCAAATGTTTAGAAATACCTTGCAGGCCTTACCCTGATAGAGTTTGTCTTATTAACAGTAGTAATAGCTCCGGTTGAAAAATTCACCACCCAGGCAAGCAGGTTAGTAGCCTCAGAAGAGGTCCAGTACTCCGTTGCGGAGAATCCTCCTATCGCTGCCCTGTTATCGTACATTTTCTGAAGCTCGGTCCTGCTTGGAAGAAACCAGTCGGAGTACCCGTTCTGTGAAAAATCAGAGGATATTCTGCCGGCAGTCCCTGCATCCGTACAGGTGGCCACAATATCAATAGTATTCTGATTCCCTGTTCCAAGCGCCGTGCCCCCTGCACCCGGCAGGTTGACACCCCAGCAACCCCATAATGCTCCGGCACTAAGGTCAGTTGCAGTAGTAATTAGTCCATGATATTCACCGGCTACATATCCAGGGTCACCGGCAACAAAAACATAGGCAACAATTCCGCCGAGATAGGAATCACCGGCTGAAGGCGGCCACTCGGGAAGGGCTGCTCCTCCTGCAACATTGGTCCATACAGTGCCGTTAAATACCTGCATCTCGCCCAGGGGCCCGCAGTCACTGCACCAGACGACCTGACCTGTAAACGGAGCTGTTATCGCATTTTTCTGAACATTTGTGACTGACTGGGTCTTAACATTAGCCTGGTAGGGGCTGGCGATAGTTCCCGTACCGGTCAGGATGACATCCGGTCCGGCAGTGATTTTGGTCTCCGAACCATCCAGCACCGGTTTGTTGGACAGCGTATTGTAATCGGCTGATTTTGCATAGAGTGCGTATGGCACGCTGAGTAGTTGTGAGGAACCGCTCATTGTATATGTTGTTCCGCCCAGGGGATCGATTTCTGTTTTCAGGTAATACGGACCGGCTGACCAGTTTATAGCCGCGAAAGTGCCCAGGGAAGGTGTTCCGGCACCGGCTTCAAGAGTAAGGAGACCGTTCTGGTCAGTTGTGGCTGTGTGTGTTTCAGTATAAACCGACGGGCCGGCATCAGAGCCCTGGAGAATGCTTATCCTCACTCCCATAAGCTGATTGTCAATAATATTTCCGGTTGCATTCCGGATTATAGCCTGGTAGCTGAGTTTTTCGGGACTCTGGGCTGCAAGGGAATAAGTAATGCAAATCACAACCAGGATTGTAATTGTATGGTGTAATTTAAGCTTAACCTTCATTCTCTCCAGCATAATCATATAAGTATTAGAATGCTCTTACCGGTCTCACCTTGTATGTATTACCCTTTGGCCACTGGACATATGTTCCGCCATTAAAGGTTAGCCTGTAGGCATCGGCGGCACTGTATTCTGATGAACTCCAATAGTAAACTCCTGCGCCGGCATCAAAGCCGCCTATTTCATTTCTCGAATAATACATCTGCCACAATTCCAGCACACTCGGCAGGTACCAGTCGCTGTAACCGTTCTCGACAAGATTTGCACAAACATCTGCCGCTATTCCGGATGTTGAACAACCGGCGTCGATATCAATAGTGTTCTGATTTCCTGTCCCGATAGCCTGGCCATCTGCACCACTTATAGCTGTTCCGGCACATCCCCAGAAAGTTGCCGGCTTGTCTGCATTGGCAGCAATAAATCCATGTATCAGCGAAGCATCAATATAAGCAACTTTGCCACCACCATAGCTGTCGCCGACAGCAAGTGCAATAAAGGACTTGTCTTCCCCGTAAGCAGTGCCTGCTGCATTTATTGCATAGGCTCTGATGTGGTATATGGTCCCGGCTGTCAGACTGCCAAATGCATTAACAAATACACCGGTTCCGCCAGGTCCGTTGCTTGCCTTTGTATCGGAAGTTGTTGGATTAGCAGAGGTGCTGATGCAGATCCCACGGTCGCTGAGAGCGCCGCCTCCATCACTTGTTACGTTTCCTCCACTCCATGTACTGGTGCTTGTAACACTATACGGCGTTGTAGTAGTAACAGTTGGCATTGAAACAGTTGTAAAGCTAATCTGG
>JALOMK010000115.1 GCA_025455505.1 Bacteroidales bacterium | reverse complement strand
TTTTTAAATGCATCAATGGCTTCTTTTGATACGTTAAGGGCAAGCATGGCGGTAAGCACCAGGTACATCATACCGATCATTTTTTGCCGGGGAGAAAGCTTTTCGTGGGCCATTATGTTATTCTTGTTAAGTTAGACTAAGGAAAGCCGTGTTATTTAACATTCATGGCAGAAAGCATGTTCCCGTAAACGTTGTTGAGAGCCGAGAGGTTGTCGTTCAGCTTTGCAATCTGTTCGCGGTATTTCTTTGTATCGCCTGCCGATTCGGAAAGGTCTTTCATTAATCCCTGTATTCCTTTGTATATTGTTTCTGTTTCCTTAAGGTTGCTGTCGGCGCCTTTGCGTTGCAGTTCATACACAGCGTTGAGGGCGGCGAGGTTCTTGTTGAGGGTTTCCATCTGCTGCTGGTATGTTTTCCCGCCCGACTCGATGCCCGAGAATGAGTCGGCCATGTTGCGGTATGTTGAGCCTGTTTCGTTTATGGCCCTTGTAGTTGCCTGGTATGAGTCTGCAAGTTTGGTAAGAGAATCGTTTGCAGAATTTATTGTTCCCATGTATTTGGATGAAGCAGCGGTGACGTCGCCCATTGCGTTCATGTTTGCTGTGCTTTCGCTGAGTTTTTTCATTCCCACTCCGAGTTTCATGAGGAGGTCGGGAGTGATCTCCGCTTTTTCGAGCATTTCATCGAATTTGGCAAGTGCGGCTGTTCCTGCTCCGCCTGATACGCCAGCCACGCTTTCGCGGTGTTTACCGGCGGCGATGCCATGTTCATCCATGTCTGGGATGTCGGCCAGCTCGGGGTAAACGAGTTCCCAGTCGTATTCCTTTTCCTCGCGAAGAGGCTCGAAGGCCGAGAAGAAGAAGATTACCGCCTCAGTTATAAGACCAACAGTAAGCATGAGCCCTGCTGCAGGCCAGTGCTGTATCTTAAAAAGTGCGCCAACGATAACGACCGAAGCTCCTAAACCGTAAAGTTTGCTGATGAAGTTTTTCCATCCGCTGCTTGATACTAATTCTGAAAGGCTCATGTACCAGATAATTTTAAGGTTATTTCAATAATTAATTTACTCCTATATAAGATCTAACATTCCTGAATCCAACGTATGGTTTTGTTGAGTCCTGGTATTCGTAATCCCTCGAGCTTGTCTGGAGGTAATATGCAATATCCTTCCATGAACCGCCGCGTATTACTTTTCTTTTCATGACGGGAGGATCCTGGGGTGTTGCGTTATACTCATAATTGGGCTGAAGGTCGTGCTGGAAAATGTAAGCTGAGGGGTGATAGGCGCAGCAGGTCCATTCTGCAACGTTTCCCGACATGTCGAACAGACCGTATTCATTGGGTTCATATGATCCTACTTTCCCGGCGTATACGTTTCCGTCGTCGATATAGTTACCTCTTAATGGTTTAAAGTTTGCAAGGAAGCAGCCCCTGTAGTTTCTAGTGTATGGTCCGCCCCAGGGATATGCTGACAGGTCGAGGCCGCCCCTTGCGGCATATTCCCATTCCGTTTCGAGAGGGAGCCTGTAGTCCTGGACGTCGGAAATATCATTTTTCCGGAGGTAGGTGTTCATGTAGTTTGTTCTCCAGTTGCTGAATGCATTTGCCTGCACCCATGATACGCCTACTACGGGGTAATCGTCGAAGGAAGGGTGCCAGAAATAAAGTGAACTCTGCGGATCGTTGAAGGAATAAGTGAAGTCTCTAATCCAGCAGAGAGTGTCGGGATATATGTTTACAATATTGTGTTTGATGAATGATGAACGGTCCTTGATGGGAGTGCGGGTTCCGTCGATGTTTGTTATTTCGCCCTCATATTTCCCTGTGATATTGTTGGGATCGGAGTAGTCGTATACGTATCTTGCCTTTGCGGCCTGCTGTTTGTCGACCCACCAGTATGAATAGTTCAGTTTGCGGACGTCAATCTGCTTCTTGCCGTTGAACCTTTCTTCGGGAGTATAGTACATTTCATCAATGATTCCCTTGGTAGTCTCTTCCCTGGGATCAATTCTCTCTTCCCAGTTGATTATGTTGGGTTCAACAGGATTTCCTTCCTCGTCAACAACGAAATACTCCCTTTCTTCTATTCCTGCCTGTCCGAGTTTTGTCCTGAGGATTGAATCGCGTACATAGTATACGAACTGCCTGTACTTGTTGTTCGTGACTTCAGTCTGGTCCATCCAGAAGGCCTCCACCGTTACTGTCTTGGAGATAGCGTTCATTGCAAACATTGCATCCTGGTCGCTCGGGCCCATCACAAAGCTTCCTGCCGGGATGAATGCCATCTGGTATGGTTCGGGTTCGAAATATTTTTTTCTTCCCATGACGCCAATGAGTTCCCCGTTGTCGGAGGTACTGCATCCAGTAAGCAGGGTAATAAATATCAGAGCGGGAATTATCGCCTTTTTCATACCATTATATAGTTTCATATCGCAAGTAAGCTATTTTTTTACTTAAACAAATTACAAAAACCTGATACTTTTATACCTCATCGGGCTCTTTCCCAGTACAAGGTCGAAACAGTAGTTGACCACGAATTCATGCGATCCTCCGCTGTTCCTGTTAATATCGGAGACAGTGAAATCATAGGCATATCCAAGCCTGAGTCCGTTATATAATTCAATTCCAATCATTCCGATCAGTGCATCTCCAAGCCTGTATGAAACGCCACCCCATGCTTTTTTATTGTATCGTACCAGGGAAGTAACATTAAATTGTGTAATTTTTCCGTCGCTGTATACGAAAACTGACGGTAAAAGTTCCAATGAAGGATTGGGAAGCTGGAGAGTATATCCTGCAGTTGCGTAGTAATGCCTGCTTACGTAGGGTGTTCCCTTTGAATATTTTATTTTCGGCTGGTTGATATGGGTTACCGAAAGGGCAGCATAATATTTTTCTGCCTGGTAAAACAGGCCCAGGCCCGCGTCGAAGGCCACATAGCTTTCCTTGTTTTCTGGTATCAGCGGGTCGCCTGACGGAGGGGTGAATGCATCGCCCGAGGGTATGTACCATTTAGGGTCAAGGGTTTTATTGAGCATGCCGAGGTTGATGCCTATGCCAAGTTTCCCCTGCCCCAGCTCGAGAATGTAGGCGTACGACGCCGATATAGTTATATCCTTGTCGAATCCGAGCCTGTCGCTGATTACTGTCAGTCCCGCGCCGCTGCTGATCCCGAAAGGGTTCACCGGAGCGCTTACCGCAAACATCGTTGTTGAAGGTGCACCGTCGAAACCAACCCATTGCTCACGTGTGAGAGCCGTTGCGCAGATCCTGCCTGATACTCCTGCCGATCCCGGGTTGTAGCTCATCGTACTGAACATATAATGACTGGTGACCGGATCCTGTTGGGAAAAAACCGGCCATAAATTCACTACAAAAAAAAGAAGTGCGATTGGTACTTTCTTCATTTCCATTGCAGGTGCAGTTGCACTTTATTGAACGAGTAAAATAAGTAAAATTCTAATAGCTAAACAAATTTACTCCCATTTTATTGTGTGCACCATAGACCCTTTTGATCAATGGATGATCACTTTATGGGAAACAATATTCCGGCAGGGATTAACGCAGGAGTGAAGTGATTCATGACCTGATTCTTTCAACGGCCCTGACCCACCTGTCGGGGACTTCGTTCCTGTTTGCCCTTGCATAGTCTTCATGCGAGCATGCAATGTACTCACGGCTGTCGCCGCCGGCGCTTATTTCCATCCACCACCTGTCGGTAAGGTTGCTCCTGATGAATATAAGGTCGTCCTCGAGACCGGTAACCCTTACATGATATCGTATGAACCTGCCTGAATTGGCTGTTGTAATCACAGGAGACTCGTACTGTTTCTGTGAGAATCCTTCAAGGAAGAACCAGAGTATCTGTGCGGCAAGACCTGATGTCTGTGACCTCATGTCGAGATCGGGGTTCACATCGAAGAGGCCGAATACTTTAAGGTTATCGGATATGCCGGCATAACGGGCAAGCAGGCAGATCTCTTCCCCGTAAAAGCCGTTGGGCGAGGGCGAGAAGGTTCCGGGGGCATCGGACTGCCTCACTGAAGAAATGTCGAAGATGGCGGCATGCGAATCCCTGAAGAGCGGTTCTGTGAGATATATTGCCTGCCGTACGTCGCCTATCCTGACAAGTTCCGACCTTCTCCTGAGAAAGCGGTTTATAACCTGCTGGTCGTTAAGGTAGGTCTGGTAACCAATGTTTATGAAATGCGACATTGTGCTTTTACCACCGGACAATATCGAATTGAGCCAGTTGTATGCGCCGGGGTCCTTTTTATCGTTGCTGTAGTCTATCCTCGGGTCAACAGATGCAAGGGTATACTTCGTCTTCTGCTGCGAAAGCCACCTGTCGAGGGCGGGGATCACTGAACTGCTTCCACCTATAATAACAGGGAAAATGCCGGCAGAAGAAAGGTAAGCCAGTACATCAGCCAGCCCTGCCAGTGTGTCGCTGAAGGTGTTGCCCTGTTTCATGTTTCCCAGGTCGCATATCCTTGCCTTGCCCGGGATGCGGGCGAGGCTGTAAAGCTGCGACCTTACAGCGTCGGGTCCTTTCACAGTTCCGGTGTTCGGGGAGTTTCGTCCTTCCGGCACGCCGAGCAGGGCTATTTTTGATTTCGAAAGATCTGCAAGCGGGTTGTTCTCGGTATGGACAGTTATGTTATGAGGGAAGCAGCCCTGCCCGGTGATGTGGTTGTATGCAGGAGCTTCGATGCTTACCGGGTCGAAATAGTAATTAAGGTCAGACATCTCTGCTTATTTGCTCTTTTTTGACTTATCGTTCGATTCGATGATTTTCAGGCAATCGTCCTTTGTCAGTTTTGCTGCATCCGTTCCCTTGGGTATCCTGTAGTTTTGCTTGTCCCTTGATATATAAGGGCCATACCGCCCGTTGAGTACAAGTATGCCGTCGAAATCGCTTATAAGTTTTTTATTGTCGCTTTCGGTCTTTTCCCTGATAATCTCAAGGGCCCTTTCTGCTGTTACGGTGTACGGGTCGTCAATTCCCTTCTTAAGCGAGTAAAACTTGCTTTTGTAGCGAACGTAGGGGCCGAATTTACCTGTTCCCGCAACCATCTCGGCGTCGTCATGGCTGCCGAGCGAGCGGGGAAGTTTGAAGAGGTCGAGAGCCTCTTCAAGTGTTATTGTCTCAAGAAGCTGGTTTTTAGAAAGGCTCGCAAAACGGGGTTTCTCATCCTTTCCCGCTTCGCCGATCTGTGCCACCGGCCCGAACCGGCCCATTTTCACAGTTACCTGTTCGCCTGTTTCAGGATGGTTCCCGAGAACCCTGACGCCCGTCTTTCTCTCGCGTTTCTCAAGTGTCTTTGTGACGGTGTCATGGAAAGGAGAATAGAACTTCCTTATCATGTCGGTCCATTTCATCGATCCGAGGGCTATCTCATCGAATTGCTCCTCGACTTCTGCAGTGAAATTGTAATCGACAATGTCGGAGAAGTTCTCTGTAAGGAAGTCATTCACTATCATGCCTATGTCCTGGGGGAAGAGTTTTGACTTCTCCTTCCCGGCAAGTTCTGATTTCGAGGCGGATGAGATTTTCCCTCCCGACAGGGTGAGGATTTTAAGCTGTCGTTTTTCTCCAGGCCTGTCCTCGCGCGACACATAGCCCCTGTTCTGGATTGTTGAGATTGTAGGTGCATATGTTGAAGGGCGGCCGATGCCGAGTTCCTCGAGTTTTTTCACAAGGCTTGCTTCCGTGTAGCGTGGAGGAGGGGCAGTGTATTTCTGTGCTGCCGTGATATTGTCATAGCCGAGTCGGGTGCCTTTTTTAAGAGGGGGAATAACGTCTCTCTCCTCGTCGCCGTTCTCCTGGTCGGTAGATTCGGTGTAGACCCTCAGGAAGCCGTCGAATTTTATAACTTCCCCGTTTGCGGCAAAAGTCACCGGGGAGTTATTCATGTCGATTGTAATTGTTGTCTTCTCAATTTCGGCGTCGGCCATCTGTGAAGCGAGGGTTCTCTTCCAGATAAGCTCATAGAGTCTTTTCTCGTTCTGGCTTCCCTGCACCGAGGGGTTGTCGATATAGGCAGGCCTGATAGCCTCATGCGCTTCCTGCGCTCCCTTCGATTTGGTTTTGTACTGCCTTGTTTTGGAATATTTTGCGCCGAACTCTGACGTGATTACCTCCCTTGAGCGTGAAAGGGCAAGGTTAGAGAGGTTTGTCGAGTCGGTTCTCATGTATGTAATCTTACCGGCTTCATAGAGCTTCTGGGCCACTGCCATTGTCTGTGCAACAGAAAAGCCGAGTTTCCTGTATGCTTCCTGCTGAAGAGTGGATGTGGTGAATGGCGGGGCGGGCGAGCGCGTCCCGGGTTTTACGCTTACCGAGCCCACAGTGTACATTGCATTCATGCAGAGGCTGAGGAATTCCTGGGCTTCCTTTTCGGTTCGGAACCGCTTTGAGGCCTCAGCCCTGAGTGATGATGCTTCACCTTTCTCCGAACTTATAATGAACACGGCCGTTACCCTGAATGAAGACTCAGGCTGGAAGGAGATAATCTCCCGTTCGCGGTCAACAATGAGCCGCACTGCAACTGACTGAACGCGTCCTGCAGAGAGGGAGGGCTGTACTTTCTTCCAGAGTACCGGGGATATTTCAAACCCCACAAGGCGGTCGAGAATGCGCCGGGCCTGCTGTGAGTTCACGAGGTTCATGTCGATTGTCCTCGGGTTTTTTACAGCCTCGGCAATGGCTTCCTTTGTGATCTCATGGAATACTATCCTTTTCGTTTCCCCGGGATCGAGGTTAAGGACGCTTGCCAGGTGCCAGGCTATTGCTTCCCCTTCACGGTCCTCGTCAGAGGCGATCCAGATATTCTTCGATGAGGCGGCGGCTTTCCTGAGTTCGCCAACGACTTTTGTTTTCTCCCCGGGGATCTCGTAATCGGGGGCAAAGTTATTGCCTATGTCAATTCCAAGGTTCTTCTTGGCAAGATCCCGTATGTGTCCGAAGCTTGAAACAACCTTAAAATCCTTTCCCAGGAACTTCTCAATTGTTTTAGCTTTTGCAGGGGACTCTACAATTACAAGATTTTCGACCATCAATCGGGATTATTAACTTTTTTTCGACAAAGTAAATCAATTAGGTACCAAACTTCAAAATAAACCGTTAAGATTCTTTATTAATTACTAATTTTGGACCAAACTGCAATTACAATGTCGGGCAATTCAGGCAACAGGAAATACATAATATGGTTCTGGGCGTTGTTCGCAACTCCCATGGTTTTGGTAATCCTGCTTTTTATTCTGATTTCCAAGGGTAAACTGGGCCCGATGCCTTCTTTCAGGGAGCTTGAAAACCCTGAGTATTACCTTGCAGGCGAAGTTTACTCCCAGGATGGGGTGCTGCTAGGAAAGATAAGCATCGAGAACCTCACCTGGACTGAATACGAGGAGATCTCCCCCTGGCTCGTAAGCGCACTTGTCGCCACGGAGGACATACGCTATTACAGGCATTCGGGCATTGACATAAGGGGGCTGGGAAGAGCAGCCATCAGGACAATGCTTCTTGGACAGAACACGGGGGGAGGCAGCACAATCACCCAGCAGCTGGCAAAGCAGCTCTATCCCCGCGACACGGCCCGCGTAGGCCCCATGATGAAGAAGGTCAGGCTCGGCGTATCGAAGTTCAAGGAGTGGCAGACCGCCGTGAAGCTCGAAAGGAGCTACACAAAGGAAGAGATCATAACAATGTATCTCAACAAGTTCGATTTCAGCTACAACGCAGTGGGAATCAAGTCGGCGGCAAAGGTATATTTCAACACAACTCCCGATTCGCTGAACATACAGCAGGCTGCGGTGCTGATCGGCATGCTTAAGGCATCGACACGCTACAACCCTGTCAGGAACCCGAACCTGATGCTTACAAGGCGCAACGTTGTTATTTCGCAGATGGCGAAGTATGGTTACCTGAAACAGCAGGACGCCGACTCGCTGATGCAGCTGCCGATAGAGGTGAATTTCCGCATCGAGGATCATAACACGGGACCCGCCACATATCTCAGGCAGTACCTGGCAAATACAATGACGAGGCCGGAGCCTGACAGGAACAAGTACCGCACACAGGCATCCTATGATGATGCACTGTGGGAGTGGGAGAACAATCCGCTTTACGGATGGTGCAACAAGAACAGGAAGCCTGACGGGACTCCGTATAACATATACAAGGACGGGCTGAGGATATACACGACAATCGACTCGAGGATGCAGAAATATGCAGAGGAGGCGGTTCGCGAGCATCTCTCAAAGGAGGTGCAGCCCGACTTTTACAGGCGGGCGAGGGGTTACAGGAATCCACCTTACTCTGACGACCTGACAAAGAAAGAGATTGATGAGATCATGGCCACCTCGGTGGAGCGTACCGACAGGTACCGCTCGATGTCGCGCGCAGGCATCCCGGAGGACTCGATAATGCTTGCCTTCAACACTCCCGTCAGGATGAAGGTTTTCACCTGGAAGGGAGAACGCGACACTGTTCTCACGCCGATGGATTCAATAAGGCACTATAAGTATTTTGTAAGGTCTTCATTCATGGTTGAGAATCCTCACACCGGACACGTTAAAGCCTATGTGGGGGGCCCCGACTTCAGGTATTTCAAGTATGACGGCATCACCCAGCAGAAGAGGCAGGTTGGCAGCACGATAAAGCCCTTCCTGTACACGGTTGCAATGCAGAACGGCTATTCGCCGTGCACAAAAGTTGAAAATATACCGAGAACCTTTGAGGATAACGACACGACATGGTCGCCGAGGAGCTCGGGTCCGAAGGATTACCACGGGAAGATGGTTACCCTGGCCTGGGGTCTTGCACAATCGGAGAATTACGTTTCAGCATGGCTGATGCAGCAGTTCAAGCCTTCTGCGGTCACTGACCTGATGAAGAAGATGGGTATAAGGAGTTACATCGACCCGGTGGTGTCGATTTTCCTTGGCACCTCCGACATCAAGCTTGAGGAAATGGTGGGTGCCTATGGGACCTTTGCCAACAAGGGAGTTTATATGAGGCCTATGTATGTGACGCGCATCGAAGACAAGAACGGTAATACAATAGGCTCATTTTCAACAAAAATAGAAGAGGCCCTTACCGAGCAGCAGGCCTATCTCATGCTGAACCTTTTGCAGAACGTTGTCCTGAAGGGTACCGCGATGAGGCTGAGGGGCGAGACCTACAAGCTGAGAAACCAGATAGGCGGAAAGACCGGGACCACGCAGAACCATTCGAACGGATGGTTCATGGGAGTAACCCCCAACCTCGTGGGAGGAGTCTGGAGCGGCTGGGAGGACCAGTCTATACATTTTGAAACTCTTGCCGACGGGCAGGGAGCAAATATGGCCCTGCCTATTATGGCAATATTCCTGAGGAAGGTATATGACGATCCGCACCTCGGCATCATGGAGACCGATGAGTTTGAAAGGCCCGACAATTTCTCCGTTGAGCTTGACTGCGAAAAGGCCGAGAGGGAAAGGATCAGACGCAGCGGTTACAGCCGGGAGCGATACTAAAAGGGACGCACGGCAAATGACAAACGACGAACGGGAGGTAAGTCAGGAGAAGAGGGCGCGGACGAGATTTTCGATCTTACCTGCCTTTATTACTTCGATGCCGCTGTCCCTGACAGACAGATTCCTGTGGAAAGCCGATATGTAGATTTTCCCGAAGCCCATTTTGGCTGCTTCGCGTATGCGCTGCTCTGCCCGCGAAACCGGCCTGATTTCACCCGAAAGCCCTATCTCGCCTGAGAAACAGCTTTCGCGGCCAAGGGGAATGTCGAGGTTTGACGATAACACTGCGGCGATTATTGCAAGGTCGATGGCCGGGTCGCTGACCTTTATTCCGCCGGCGATATTAAGAAACACATCCTTAACACCGAGTTTGAAGCCGGCTCTCTTTTCGAGCACCGCCAGCAGCATATTCAGCCTTTTTATGTCATAGCCCGTTGAAGAACGCTGGGGAGTGCCATAGACAGCGCTGCTTACAAGCGCCTGGGTCTCTATCAGAAAAGGCCTCAGCCCGTCGATTGTTGCGGCAACTGCTATGCCGCTGAGTGAATCGTCGTGCTGGTTAAGGAACATCTCGGAAGGGTTCTTCACCTCGCGGAGCCCCTTGTCGATCATCTCGAAGATCCCTATTTCGGAAGTCGATCCGAAGCGGTTCTTGACTGAGCGCAGGATCCTGTAAACATGGTTGTTGTCGCCTTCGAAATAGAGTACGACATCAACAATATGTTCGAGCACCTTCGGTCCTGCGAGGGTGCCATCCTTTGTGATATGGCCGATAAGGAACACCGGCACTCCCGTAAGCTTTGAATATTTCAGGAGCCTTGCAGCGCATTCCCTCACCTGCGACACCGAGCCGGCTGATGATTCGATTAGTCCGGTGCTGACTGTCTGTATTGAATCTATTATAAGCAGGTCGGGCCTGATGCTGCCTGCATGCGTGAGTATTGTCTCGAGAATTGTCTCGCTGAGCACGTAGCATAAAGGATTCGATGCCTTCATGCGCCCGGCCCTCATGCTTATCTGTTCCTCGCTTTCCTCGCCGGAAATGTATAGTATTTTTTTGTCTTTCAATGCCAGGGCAAGCTGCAGGGCCAGGGTTGATTTTCCCACCCCGGGCTCTCCGCCCAGCAGTATAAGCGAGCCGCTGACAATTCCCCCGCCGAGTATCCTGTCGACTTCGTTAAGGCCCGATGCCCTCCTCGGGAATTCAGATGAGCTGACCTCATCGAGAAGCACAGGTTTTCTTTTCTCTCCCTGCAGCGGGTCGTAGCCGTTCGACTGGGATGCAGGCGCCATTACCTCCTCGTGGTAGGTATTCCATTCATGGCAGGCAGGGCAGTGACCTATCCATTTCGCCGATTCTGCCCCGCAGTTCTGGCAAACGAATACAGTTTTCGTTTTAGGCATCTTTCTGTTCCTCCCCTTTGCCGCGGCGCCTGAATATCATGTAGAATGATATAGTGCCGACAATTGCAACGAACAAGAGTTGTGATTCATGGGTGAGCAGGGCATAGGCAAGGCCGTCTTCGAGAGGTATTCCCTTCACTATCAGCAGTCCCTGTGAAATCGTGTAATGGAATACCCCCAGGCCGCTCTGCACGGGTGCCGACATGGCAAGTCCGCCGATTACAAGGAGGAAGATGCTGTCGCCGAAGTTAAGGTGCGAGGTGGCCTCGAGCGAGAATACGACCACCCATGTCATCATTATATAATTCATCCAGATGAATACTGTATGGAAAATGAACTCCCGTTTTCTTTTAAGGTTAGTGATGGTCTTCAGGCCGTTGAGTATGCCTTTGGAGAGGTCGAAGAATTTTGCAAAGAGTCTTATTTTCCTGAGGCTGTGCCTGTAGCTGTAGATGACAATCAGGATTGCAAAACCGGCAGCAGCGAGAATTGCCCATAATATCCAGGTGGCCCCGAAGAGTTCCCCGGCCTTGTCCTGCAAGGGAATAAGTATGAATTCCTTCAGGAAGAGGCCTATTTCACCGCTGTTTGTGAAAAGGAGTATGAGCAAAATGAAGAGGAGCGAAAGGAAGTCGACTGTGCGTTCGGCGACAACTGTTCCGACAAGCTGGTCGACGGGGATCTTTTCCTTTTTCCCGAGGGCAACGCACCTTGTAAGCTCGCCTAGCCTGGGCAGGGCGATGTTTGCAAGGTATCCGGTCATGAGCGCGAAGAAGGAGTTTTTAAGGGAGGGGTTGTAGCCGAGGGGGTTGACGAGTATGATCCACCGGCGCGCACGGCTCACAAAGGCAAGAAGCCCGAAAACTATTGAAAGCAGCAGCCACGAGTAATCAGCCTCGCGGAGTTCCCCTGCAAGTTTCGAGAAGTCAGTCTTCCGGAATGCAAGCCAGAGAAGAAGAAGTCCGGCTACGAGAAAACCGGTGAATTTAAGCGCCTGGATAACTCCCTTTTTCAAGGTCAGATCAGTTTGTTTGTGTTTGTATCGGGAAATACGAGCGCCGGTTTGAATTTCCCTGCCTCACCGGCTTCCATCATTGCAAATGACATAATAATGACAGGATCACCCGGCAGCACCTTGCGGGCAGCAGCGCCGTTAAGTTCTATGGCCCCCGAGCCCCTCCCGCCTTTAATTACGTAGGTTTCGAGCCGCTCGCCGTTATTCAGGTTAAGCACCTGAACTTTCTCGTTTTCGATGAGGTTTGCAGCATCCATTAGATCCTCATCTATCGATATGCTGCCGATATAGTTTAGATTGGCCCCTGTTATTGTGGCCCTGTGAATTTTAGATTTGAGCACTTCTATGAACATCGCTGTGTATTGCCTTTTTATTCAAAGCACAAAGGTAAGCAACCTTTCGATTCAGTCCAACCGCATTTCCATATTATCTATTAGGCGAACGCTTCCTGCCCTTACGGCGATGCAGCAGAAATATTTTCTTCCGCTGATGATTTCGCTCCCTGAGACTGCCGGAATAAGTTCTTTTTCATCGGCTATCTCGAAGTATTCGAGTGCGAATCCCGGCAGGCTGTTAATGCATCCTGCCACATACTGCCTTATTTCGGGAATGTCGCAACGGCTGAGCATCGTTGAGGCCTCGCTGAGCGCCCTGAAGATCGAGGATGCATTTTTCCTGATCCCGGGTTCGAGCAGCACATTGCGGCTGCTCATCGCAAGACCGTCGCTTTCCCTTACAATGGGGCATGCAACAATTTTAATTGCGCTGCCGGTCTGCCGTACGAGTTCCCTTATTACTGCAAGCTGCTGGAAATCCTTCTGTCCGAAATATGCGACTGAGGGGCCCACTATTTCAAAAAGCCTGCTGACGACCTGGGCAACTCCGTTGAAATGGCCGGGGCGGTGCAGTGCTTCCATTACCCTGTCGAGGTTACCGAAGCTGAAGGTCCTCGTGTCCTTCTCCGGGTAAATTTCCTTTTCCCCGGGCATGAAAACAATGTCGGACGGCCTTAGAATCTCCCGAAGCATTGCCAGGTCGCCGGCAGGTGTGCGTGGATATTTTTCGAGATCCTTAGTGTCGTTGAACTGGGTGGGATTCACAAAAATGCTTACAACAACCAGGGGCGATTCGTCGAGCGCTTTCATTACAAGGGAGAGATGGCCCCGGTGAAGGGCTCCCATTGTGGGGACAAAGCCGACGGGAACCTCTCCGGCTGCACTGATTGCCTCATGCAGCTCCTTAACTGTTACAGAAACCTTCATTGTTGTTATTTAACACTTTCAAAGGTAATTGAATTTTATTCAGGATGGTTTTTAAAGCCTGTGTGAGCGGAAGACGGCAAACCGCTTTTTTATAATGATATTTTTTTTTATTATCTTTGCAGGTCATTATCGCGGTAGTATATCCAGACAGGTTAATGGAAAACAAAAAGGTTTTGTTCATTTCGCAGGAGATCACTCCCTATCTGGCAGAGACAAAGTTGTCGAGGATCGGAATACAGGACAGGGGCAAGGAGATCAGGACATTCATGCCGCGCTACGGTTGCATAAACGAAAGGAGGAACCAGCTTCACGAGGTTATCAGGCTTTCGGGCATGAACCTTATAATCGACGACACCGATCATCCTCTCATAATAAAAGTGGCTTCGATACAGTCTGCACGCATGCAGGTCTACTTCATCGACAACGACGACTATTTCCAGAGAAAACATATAGTCAGCGATTCATCGGGCAGGGAATTCGAGGATAATGACGAGAGGGCTCTTTTTTTCGCGCGGGGGGTGATAGAGACAGTCAAGAAGCGGAGGTGGGCGCCTGACATCGTTCATTGCCACGGCTGGATGACGGCTCTTGTCCCTGTTTACCTCAGGAGCATTTATCACGATGACCCCCTTTTCAATAACTATAAGATTATCTATTCCGTTTACAATAATGATTTTAAAATACCGTTTAGAACTACATTCGCTGACAAACTGCGTTTCGACGGGATAGACGGGGATAACCTTAAGCTTGTTAAGACTCCTGATTTTGTAAATGTGTCAAAACTTGCTATCAAGTATTCTGACGGGATCATTATCGGCAGCGAAGATATCAACGGCGAACTGAAAAAGCATCT
>JALOMK010000114.1 GCA_025455505.1 Bacteroidales bacterium | reverse complement strand
CGACATGGGCTCGCTTATGCCGAAGCGCGAAGAATGCAGGAACCTGCTTGTTCCCGTATGCGTTTCCTCCTCCCACATTGCTTTCGGGTCGATAAGAATGGAGCCCGTCTTCATGATCCTCGGGCAGAGTGCTGCAACAATTGCATCAATGGCCCTGGAGAAGAAAACCTCCATGTATGATCTTCCCTGGGATGAGGTCAGGAAAAAACTGGAGGATGACGGGCAGATCCTTTCATGGCAGCCTGCTTCTGAACAGCCCGCTAAATAAACAAACTCACTATGAAACCAATTTCAAAACTTGCTTTTTCGCTCCTGTTCATAATGACTATATCAACAGCCTACGGCCAGGTAAAGGTGCTGAAAGTGTGGCCCGACGGAATCCCCGGGGCAATAAAAAATGATTCCTACTCCGAGAAGGAGACCCTTACCGATAACAGGCCCACGAGGTATGAGAAGGTTACCGACCCGACAATTTCGGTTTTCCTGCCGCCTGCAGACAGGGCAACCGGCACTGCTGTAGTGATCTGCCCTGGCGGTGGCTATGGGGCACTTGCCTTTGGCCACGAAGGAAATGATATCGCAAAATGGCTTAATGACAATGGTATTGCGGGTATTATACTCAAATACCGTCTCCCCTCCGATCTGATCATGAAGGATAAATCTACAGGGCCTTTGTCGGATGCCCAGGAGGCAATCAGGATTGTGCGCAGAAATGCCGCTGAATGGAAAATCAATCCCCGAAGGGTAGGTATAATTGGTTTCTCCGCAGGAGGGCATCTTGCCTCAACCGTATCGACACATTACAATGACATCGTATATCCGGTAAAGGATACTGTAAGTGCTAGGCCTGATTTTTCCTTACTGATCTATCCTGTAATTTCATTTGATACAACAATTTATCATTCCGGATCGCGAAGGAACCTGATAGGTCCGAAACCTTCCGAAGAGCAGGTAAAACGCTTTTCAAACGAACTACAGGTAAATGAAAAGACCCCTCCTGCATTTCTCGTTCATTCGGCCGACGACAAGGCAGTGCCTCCGAAAAACAGCATTGTGTATTTCGAGGCCCTCAAAAGGAATAACGTAAATGCAGAGCTGCACGTCTTCGAGAGTGGCGGACACGGCTACGGTTTGTCAAGCGGGAAAGGAACACAGTCGGCCTGGCCTGACCTCTGCATTAAATGGCTCAAACAGCGTGGTTTCTGATTAAATACCTGAGAAAGACCGGAACAACAATGAAAAAATATCTTCTGTTACTTGCACTTATCTCAGGAGCAGGATTAAAGACACTCTCCGCCCAGGAAAAATCCCCATATTCAGCAATCGACATGATGCTGATAAGGGGAGAATATGAAAGAGTGATTGACACATGCAGGCTGATACTGGCTGCCGACAGTGCCAATGACGCTATTTTCTACAAGATGGGGCTTGCTTACCAGAATATCCTTCCGGATGACAGGTCGATGGATTGTTTTCAGTCCGCCCTGGAAATTTCTCCTGAAAACAAACTATATAAGTTCATGGTCGCAAAAGGCTTTTACGGAAAGGTGAAAAATAAACTTGCGGAGCCCCTGTTCAGCAGCCTCCTTGAATCCGATACCCTTAACTGGGCTTATGCCTATCATCTTACTTCAATATATATGCAGGATGGCCGCTACGATGAATCGGCAAGGATCTACTCCCGCTTTCTCAGGAGCGACAGCAGCAACTATATGTATCTCGACAAGCTGGGATTTGCAATGCTGAGGATGGGGGAGCTCGAAAAGTCAAAAGAACTTTTTTCACGTTCCCTTGAAATAAACGGCAGGAACACAAATGCAATCAAGAACCTCGCTTACCTTTATACAATGACGTTCAGGGCCGATACCGCATTGACGATCCTGACAAGGGGAATAGGCGTCGATCCATCAGACATGGATCTCTACGTGCGCAGGGCGGCTCTTCATTTTTCGATAAACTACAATAAAAGAGCTCTCAACGACTATCTTACGATCCTGGCATCGGGTGACTCCACAACCCTTTTCCTGAAAAGAGCAGGCATAGGTTACGCGAACAACCTGCAACCCGGAGAGGCAATAAGATATCTTACCCTTGCGTACAAAAAGGATACAACAGATGTTGAAACACTTACATACCTGGCTCAAAGCTACAACAGCCAGGATAATACTGAAAAAGCCCTTCTGTTTTATGAAAAGGCTGCAGAGGCAATAAAGCCCTCCGCAGAGAGACTCGGCATAACATACGTGATGATGGCTGAGACGCAGAAAACAGCAGGGCAGTACAGGAAGGCAATTGAAACATATCTGAAGGCACTGAAGTACATAAATGATCCCAACCTTTATATGATAATCGGAAACCTGTACGATGAAAAGCTGAATAATCCTGCACTTGCAATCCGCTATTACCAGCTTTTCCTTGATAACCTGAAAAATGCAAGGATGGCCTTCAGCAAAGACTATGTGGAATCGGTACGGAAACGGGTCGAATACCTGAAAAATCCGCCGCCGCCGAAAAAAGACTGAACCCTGAATAATCTGAAAGCATGAGAAAGTTCCTGAAAATTACTGCCGCAATTATCCTGGCGCTTATTGTCGTTTACCTCGCCGGTCCGAAACCACCGAAGCCCTCATTGAGTGCTTCAGATATTGTCCTGCCACCGGACATTTCAGGGCTTGAGCAGCAGATAGCAGAAGAAGAAAGCAGTACACGGGGTCTGAAACCCGGAAATGAAGCCAGGATAGTCTGGGCCGACACTTCCAAAAAGGAAAAAACGCGGTATTCTATCCTGTATCTGCACGGTTTTTCGGCCAGCCAGGCTGAAGGAGAACCGGTACACAGGAACCTGGCCCGGAATATCGGCGCAAACCTTTACCTTTCGCGTCTTTCGGAACATGGCATCGACAGGGGCGACAGCACGATGATCTTCCTTAATGCGGACGAATACCTGGCATCGGCAGAAAGAGCCCTGGCGATAGCAGGCATGCTCGGTGAAGAAGTGATAGTTATCGGGACATCAACAGGAGGAGCCCTGGCTCTGTACCTTGCTTCGTTGCACCCGGAAATCAAGGCTCTTGTCCTTTATTCCCCTGCAGTAAAGCTGTACGATCCTTCGGCAGTGATACTCAACAAGCCATGGGGACTTCAGCTTGCCAGGAAATTCATGGGAGGACTCACAAGCTCCTACGAACCTGAAAGTGAAGAGCATGGCAATAACTGGTCGCTGACCTATCGTGTTGAGGCGCTTGTGGCTCTGCAGAACCTGCTCGCCAATACCATGAAGCCTGAGACCTTTGAAAAGGTGAAATGCCCGGTATTTCTTGCATATTATTACAAAAATGAGGACGAACAGGACAAAACAGTTTCAGTTCCGGCGATGCTTGAAATGTATGGCATGCTCGGTACTCCCCCGGCGCAAAAAACTGAAATTGCATTCCCGCAGGCCGGTGCCCATGTGATAGCATCATATATCCGGTCGAAGGACTGGCAGGGAGTTGAAAGGGAAACGATTAATTTCCTTTCCGGCATATTGACGGAATAACCCAAACCTCTGTATATCTACAGTAAAGGATGGTTTTATCCATCCGTTTTCCACGTTCATCAAAAACCATACCCCTGATATTCAGGCAGATACTTTATTGTCATACCTTTGACATAGTCAATCAGCAATAGTATGAAGAAAATCCTGCATCAAAGATACCTCGTATTGATTACGGGGTTAATGCTTATCCTGGCCTGTTCGAGAAACGATTCTTCGCCAAGGGAGCTCGAAGAGCAATTCAGCATGGCTGAAAAAGAAAGTTCGGTGGAAGCGGTTATCCAGAGAGTTGTCGACCAGGTCGACCGGGAGATAGCAATGCTTGAAAGCAATGATTTTAATGTTGCACCGTCAAAAGGAGATGAGCCGGGAGAATGTAAGCCTCAAATAAGTGTTGACACTCCTGCCGGCAAAAAATTCCCAAGGACAATAACAATTGATTACGGCGAAGGATGCCTAGATGCAAACAAGAACTTTCGCGCCGGACACGTGATAGTGCATATAACTGGTCCTTACTGGGAAAAGAACACATTCAGGCAGGCCAGACTTGTGGACTATATCTACAACGACATGAAAATTGCAGGCCACAGGCATGAAATAAACAAGGGCCGGAACGAAAAAGGCAATTACATATTTGAAGTCAAGCAGCTTGAAAAAGTATGGGACGAAACGGGAGAACTTATTTCCGAGAGGAACCTTGACCGCACGAGGGAGTATAACCGTGGAGAGGACCTTAAAAGCATCGAGGATGATGAGCTATGGGTTACAGGCAAGGCCAGGGTGAAAATCAACGGCAGGGTAGTCAACAGGGAGATAACCGAAGCTCTGTACAGGAAACCCGGAGAATGCAAGCTGCCATATTTCCAGAAAGGGATAGTTGAATCGTATATCGACAACAGGAAGACCGGCGAGCTCAACTACGGAGACGGAAGCTGCGACAATAAGGCCACCTGGACAAACAGGGACGGGAAAGAAACGACAATAACGCTTGGTCTGTGGGCAAATCCTTATTCAGTGAAGCCATAACAACAAAAATAAGTAAGCTGTTTTAGAGGAAGGTGTCTCGACAGGGACACCTTTTTCATTATATTGTGAATCTTTTGCGGGCATTTATCCGTACAAATACTGATAGGAAAGCCTGTAACCAGATCAACCGGATGATAAATAGAACCTTTTTTTGCTGCTGTATCATTCTGGCGGCGTTTGTGAAATATGCCAGCTGCCAGAGTCCCGAGAAGTTTTCATACCAGGCCATACTCAGGAATGCAGCAGGAAATCTACTTGCAAATCAGTCCGTTGGGCTTAAGCTAAGCATACTTGAAGGAGCGGCAACGGTGTTTGCCGAGACACACAGTACAAGCACTGATGCGAATGGACTGATAAGTGTTATAGTTGGAAACGGGACGCCTGTAACAGGTTCAATTGCAGCCATTGACTGGGGAGCAGGAAGCTTCTCTGTAAAAGCCGAGGCTGATCCGGCGGGAGGTTCTTCATACACAATCATTGGTTCCCAGGATATACTGAGTGTCCCATATGCGCTTTATTCAAATATCTCGGGATCAAGCACCGGAGGAGACTACAATAACCTGATCAATGCGCCATTGATTGACGGATCAGAGACCAAGTTATCAGCCGGTTCCAATGTAACAATAACAGGATCAGGAACAACGGCTGCCCCCTATGTTATCAATACCTCTGTAACACCGTCGGGGTTCACGCATTATATAGGGGAGCTTTACCAGGGAGGCATCGTGGTGGGTGTTTGGAGGGAGGCAGGAGTGGAAAAGGGCCTCATCGCCGGTCTTACCGATATAGGGAATGTGGCATGGAGCGACGTTTCCTTGCTTATCGGCGCCTCTGCACAGAATCACCGGTACGGCCAGCCGAATACAACTGCAATTCTTGCTCAGAGTGCAACGGCACCTGCCGCGAAACTTTGCAACGATTATGTCAATCCGGATACCGGCACCGGCGTCTATTCCGACTGGTATCTCCCGGCAAACTGGGAACTTATGCAATGCTATAGAAGTGCCCTTGTTGTCAACAGGATACTCGGTGACGCAAACGGATTCGGTTCAGTGACAATCTGGAGTTCAACCGAGTATCTTTCAACTTCAGCACTTGTTTATTCTTATTCGAACGGCTATGCCTATTCGAATACAAAAACATTAACGTCTAATGTCCGTCCTGTAAGAAGATTTTAATAATTAAGCAGCTTACAGATGAAGAGAACATCCCACATAATATTTTTTCTGTTTTCATTTTTTACTCTCTGTGCCCAGACACCTCAAAAGATCAGCTATCAGGCTGTAATCCGCGATGCCTCAGAACTCCTGCTGGTTAATCAGACATTAGGGATAAGGATAAGCATAATGGATGGGGCAGTGGCCAAATATGCCGAAACCCATACCGCTTCAACGAACGGGAATGCGCTTATAAGCGTTGAGGTCGGTTCAGGCACTCCGGTAAGCGGCACCTTCTCTTCGATTGACTGGGCAGACGGGCCCTATACAATTAAAGCTGAATTTGATCCTGCAGGAGGAACAACTTATACCCTTTTGCAATCCGATCAGATACTTAGCCTTCCTTTTGCACTTACCTCAAAGACAGCCGGAAGAACGATGGAAGCTGATTACAATGATCTTTCCAACCTTCCGGTAAGGAATGGCTCTGAAACTAAAATTTCAGCAGGAACCAACATTTCTGTTTCAGGATCAGGGACTGTCGGTTCTCCATATATAATTGGCGTTTCCGGTGCTGGGGCAAGTTATTCACATTTCATTGGCGAGTTTTACCAGGGCGGTATTATCGTAGGAGTATGGAAAGAAGGAGGTATTGAGAAGGGACTGATCACAACTCTCACCGATATAGGTGTATCATCATGGAGCAATATCAACGGAACCCTCATCGGTGCGACAGCACAGAGCTATCATAACGGCCAGGCAAACAGCACTGCAATTATTACACAACCAGGCCATATTGCGGGCGCAGCTTATCTTTGCGACATTTACACAAATCCCGATACGGGCACCGGTGTTTATTCCGACTGGTATCTCCCGGCCATTTGGGAGCTCAACTATTGCTATGATGCAGCAATTGCAATAAATGCAATTCTCGGTGACACTAACGGATTCCAGTTTGTCAACTACTGGAGCTCAACAGAATACACTTCGGCAACAAGGGCATACCATTACAACTTTTCTGCCGGTCAGAGCAACTGGTCAACGAAATCGACATCATATCAAGTAAGAGCAGTCAGAAGATTCTGAACAATACTCAATGAAAAAAATAAAAACAATAACATTATTCCTGCTGATCTGTGAAACCCTCTCAGCGCAGGCTCCGCTGGAATTCAGCTACCAGGCAGTGATCCGTGATGCAGCTGAAAACCTCGTCGCCAGCCAGATTGTCGGCATAAAGATAAGCATACTTCAGGGTGCTGCAGCTGTATTTGAGGAGACACATTCCATAACAACAACCCAATTTGGTGTTGCAAGCCTTGAAATCGGAAGCGGGTCCCTTGTTTCAGGTTCACTGGCAGCCATTGACTGGACAACAGGCACATACAGCATCAGGACAGAAACAGACCCGGCAGGCGGCACAACCGCTCAAACTGCGGACCGAAGGGGGTGAAGAGACCCTGGTGCTCTTCACCAGCCCGGA
>JALOMK010000113.1 GCA_025455505.1 Bacteroidales bacterium | reverse complement strand
CAGGAGCGGAAGGCCCGTGTCGCCCCAGTTTCTTGCAGATCTTATAGGATTGCGACAAATAATACCAGGTTAATAAATTAATCCGAATCGATATGGGAAGAAAGAAATTATCACGCAGGCAGTTTGTAACAACACTTTCGGCAGGAGCCGGTTCGCTTTTTCTTGCAAATGCAGTGAACGCTGTTCCTTTCCATGCGGCAAGTGCATCGGACGATCCCCTGCAGCTTGTCAGGCTCGGTAAATCAGGGATAAAGACAACTCTTCTCGGAATGGGAACCGGTTTCTCCGGCTATAACAGGTCATCAAACATAACGCGCGCCGGGGTTGCTGAATCGCTCATAAAACAGGCCTATGACAGGGGTGTAAGGTTTTTCGACTGTGCCGACAGCTATGGAACTCATCCCTTTACTGCGGCAGCACTAAAGGGAATACCAAGGGACTCTTATGTGCTGGGCACAAAGATATGGGTAAGCCCGGGAGGCCTTCCCGAACCCGAGCGGCCCGATGCAGACAAGGTAATAGAAAGGTTCCGCAAGGAATTGAACACCGATTATATAGACCTGGTCCAGATACATTGCATGACAGATCCTGCCTGGACTGAAAAATACAAAAGGCAGATGGACATCCTCGAGGACCTGAAGGCACGGAAGATAATCCGGGCACACGGCGTATCGGTGCATTCGCTCGAGGCGATGCAGGCATGCGTGGGAAACCCCTGGATTGATGTTATACACGTACGCGTAAACGCCTTCGGAGAGTCGATGGATAAAAAAGACCCGGCCCTTGTTACCCCGGTTATAGAAAGCCTTCACAAGGAAGGCAAGGGAGTCATAGGGATGAAGCTTATCGGAAACGGAAAATTCAGGAACGACCCGGCAAAGATTGATGAGTCGCTCCGCTTTGTTCTCGGCCTTGGCACGGTGGATATGCTGATTGTCGGCTTCGAAACACCTGACCAGATCGATGACTACAAGGGCAGGCTTAAGAGCGCGCTCCTTGCAAGGAAGTAAGACGGTCGATACAATAATTTAATAATCATTCCTATGGCCTGTAAAAAATCTTTCTCAGTAGTGTTCCTGGTCCTTGTTATGTCTTTCTGCGCCGTGGCGCAGACTCTTGATGACATAATTGCTGCCGGAGCCCGGGTTGAAAAACTTGCCGACGGGTTCCAGTTTACGGAAGGCCCCTCTCCCGATTCAAGGGGCAATGTGTATTTCACCGACCAGCCCAATGACAGGATCATGGTATGGAGCACCGCCGGGAAACTCACAACATTCATGCAGCCCTGCGGCAGGTCGAACGGCCTTGCCTTCGACAGCAAGGGAAATCTCTGGTCCTGCGCCGATGAGCTCAATGAATTGTGGTGCATTGAACCCGGCAAAAATGTAAGGGTGGTTGTTGAAAAATATGACAACAAGCTTCTTAACGGACCCAATGACCTGTGGATAAGCAAGTCGGGGGATATCTATTTCACCGACCCGTACTACAGGAGACCCTGGTGGAAGCATAAGGACGTACCCCAGGAAATCCATGGCGTATATCTTCTCAGGGCGGGACAAACCAGTCTCATCCGGGTTGCCGAAGACCTTAAGCAGCCCAACGGAATTGTCGGCAGCCCGGACGGTAAAAAGCTATACGTTGCCGACATCGGGGCAGGACGAACCTGGGAGTACACGATAGATGCAGACGGCAAACTATCAGGTAAAAAGCTGTTCTGTGAGATGGGCTCCGACGGCATGACGGTTGACACGAAAGGCAACCTGTACCTGACCGGTGACGGGGTAACCGTATTCGACAAAAACGGGAAAAAAATAGGGAATATAGCTGTTCCTGAAAAATGGACAGCCAATGTATGCTTCGGCGGAAGCGACATGAAAAAACTGTTCATCACTGCAAGCAAAGGCTTCTACAGTATCAGGCTAAAAGTCAAGGGAACAAGAAGTTAAGCGTTCAGTTTCATTCTTTTGATTTTTTCAGGCAATAACAGGTCATAATAGTTGTGATTTGTGATTGCCTTTTTATTTTTTGCTATTATTGCAACTTGTTATTCGGGATTGAGGAACATATTCAGAAAATATATATGGAAGGAACACGCAGGGCGGATATAAGGCCGGGTATAGATGTGATGGTAGAACTTGCAGAGCACAAGAGAACCGGTCAGCTTACGGAAGGAAGGGTGAAGGAGATTCTTACATCATCCCCCAATCACCCGCATGGCATTAAAGTAATGCTCGAGAGCGGCCTCGTCGGGAGGATAAAGAAAATAATCTGATCATACCCGGAAGGCATCATTCCGGAATTTCCTTATTTTTGAGTATTTACCTTTCTGATTTAATTTCAGATAGTTTATACCTTGATGCCCATGAAGACCGAAGATTTTGATATCAGTTCACTTGGAAATCCGGATATTGTTTCGCCCCTGTTAAAATCAAAACAGGACGGCGGACCAGGTTACAGGTTCGTCACAGATGGCGAAAGGATAGTTTATGATGTTTCTCTCGAGAATTTCAGAAAGTGCTCCGGTTCAGGAGAAATGCCGCTTTCATTCGAAAAGGCCGGTCCCAGGGAGAAAATATTCTTCGAGCCTGCAAAAACAAGGGCAGCAATAGTTACCTGCGGAGGCCTGTGCCCCGGGCTGAACAATGTAATAAGAAGCCTCGTCAACCAGCTGTGGTACCGCTACGGTGTAACACGGATCCTGGGAATAAAGTATGGTTATGAGGGGCTGGTTCCCGGATACAATCACTCGGCGGTTGAAGTAGTGCCGCAGATGACAAATTACATACATCTGATAGGAGGAACCGTCCTCGGATCATCGCGCGGGAACCAGGATGTCGGCAAAATGGTCGATACCCTTGAAAGGATGAATGTAAATATCCTGTTCTGCATAGGAGGCGACGGCACGCTCCGCGGAGCACATGCAATTGCCGGGGAAATAGCTGCAAGGAAAATAAGGATTGCAGTTTGTGGCATACCGAAGACAATCGACAATGACATTGACATGATCCAGAAGTCATTCGGGTTTGAAACAGCGTTCTCGGAAGCAAATGACATAATCAGGAATGCCCACAACGAAGCTGCCGGTGCTTACAATGGAATTTCAATAGTCAAGGTTATGGGCCGCGATTCGGGTTTTATCGCCGCAAGCGCCGCACTCGCGATACAGGAAGTAAATTTTGTGCTCATCCCTGAGATCAGTTTTGACCTTGACGGCCCGGACGGGTTCATCGCCGTATTGCGGAAACGCCTCGAAGCCCGGCATCATGCAGTTATTGTTGTTGCCGAGGGAGCCGGACAGGAGTTTTTCAGGGACAACGAAAAGACAAAGGATGCATCAGGAAATGTTATCCACAACGACATTGGCATATATCTGAAAGAGCGAATTTCGGAAGAATTCAGGAAGCAGGGATTTCCACACTCAATAAAATATATCGACCCCTCCTATATAATCAGGAGCGTCGCGGCCAACGCTAACGACAGCAAATTCTGCAGTCTTCTTGCGCAGAATGCAGTGCATGCTGCAATGGCCGGAAAAACCGACTTCGTGGTTGGAAACTGGAATGACATGTTCACCCTGGTGCCGATCCGGCTTGCCGTGGCTAAAAGAAAGAAAATCGATACCGAAGGAGAATTGTGGTGGAACGTGCTGGAGGCAACAGGTCAGCCTGCCATAATGAAAAACAGGTAACATGATAAGAAACATAATATTTGACCTGGGCAATGTCCTGATAAGTTTCAGGCCGGCGGATTACTTTACAAGGTTGAATTATCCGCAAGATCTTAAAAACAAAATACTTACCGACATCTTTGCAAGCAGGGAATGGCTCATGCTCGATAACGGCGATATCAGCCTGAATTCGGCAATAGAATCAATAGCTAAGAAAACAAGCCTGGAAAGGGAGGAAATAGCCCGTATTTTCAATCTGAGGCTCGATATAATGTTTCCCCTTCGGAAGAACGCAGATCTTCTCCCCGCACTTAAAAAAAGGGGCTTCAGTCTGTATTATCTTTCCAACTTCCCGATTGACATCTTTGATGATGTTAAAAACAGTTATGAGTTCTTCAGGCATTTCGACGGAGGCATAATTTCATCCGAAGTCAGGTATTCAAAACCCGATCCGCTGATTTACGATTCGCTTCTTAAGAAATACGGGCTCAAGCCCGCGGAATGCCTCTATATCGACGACGTCGAGACAAATGTCCTTGCCGCCGAGGCTTCGGGAATGAAAGGCTTTACAACTTTCGGCTCGGATGATATTTCAGCCAGTCTTATTGAAAAACTTTCATAGAAGGACCGCCTTTCTTGCGGCTTCTCTTTTCTGCACGCTGCTTCAGCTTGTTCCGCTGAAGTCTCACGGACAGGATCCCGGAAACTTTTTCAGGGGCACTGTAGCTGACTGCGATACCAGAACTCCCCTTTCCGGAGCCTACATCTATGTAATTGGCTCAGATCCTCCAATGGGCTCGGCAACAGATTCGAGGGGACGATTCTCGATTTCACTTCCTCCCGGACGACACAGCGTAAGGATCTCTTACCTGGGTTACGAGGAGCTGATAATGAACAATGTACAGATTGCATCCGGAAGAGAAACGAGCATTGACATCTGCCTGCGTGAAAAGCTTGTCACAACTGCCGATGTAATAGTAAAAGCCGGGGGAGGCCTGAGCAACAGCATAAACCCGATGGCAATACTCAGTACAACCAGGGTAAGGACCGACGACGCCCTCCGCTATGCAGGGGGCTTCTATGATCCTTCACGCATCGTGAACGCCTTTGCAGGAGTGATAACCTCGAACAGCGACCAGAGCAACGACATTGTAATAAGGGGCAACTCGTCAAGGGGGCTTCTCTGGCGGCTTGAAGGAACCGAAATCCCGAATCCGAACCACTTCAGCGACGGCCAGGGAGGAAGCGGGGGTGCCTTTTCGGCAATAAGTTCCAACGTAATCGACAATTTTGACTTCTTCACCGGCGCCTTTCCCGCCGAATACGGAAATGCCTTCTCGGGAGTAATGGACCTGAACCTGAGAAAAGGAAACACTGAGAAATATGAATTTGCTTTTCAGACAGGCATGATAGGAGCAGAAGTCTTTTCAGAGGGCCCCCTGCCAGGGAAAAGCGATGCATCTTACCTTGTTGATGCCAGGTATACAAACTTCGGATATCTTGCGCGGCTCGGCCTTATTGACCTCGGCTCGGCAAATATCGCGCCTGAGACGAAGGACATCACTTTCAATATAAATATGCCGGCGGGAAAAGCAGGCACCTTTTCGGTATTCGCGATGGCAGGCACAAGCAGCATCGGCACCGAGGCCATAAGGGACACCTCTGCCTGGACAGTGTCCCCCGGCAACCACGAGGAGCTTGAAAGCCAGGGCTCAGTAATTGGCGGAATCAGGCATCTTCTTCTATTTCCCGACAGGAAGACCTACACCCGCATCACGGCTGCTTATACGTATTACAAGTCCTCATTCAGGGAAGGATACCTCGATACCACTTACAACAGGCATGATACATATACAAACAGTTACGAATATCCTTCATTTAAAGGTACTTTTATTTTAAATCACAAGCTGAACGGAAGGAACACCGTGCGCGCAGGGGCAAACCTCAGCCTCATGGAAGCCTTAATGTCAAACCTCAGGGTAAACCAGGCAGAAACCGTTGACACGCTTGTGCTTCCGCAGGCAAAGGGGGAAATGATCCAGGGGTACGTACAATGGAAACACCGGACTTTAACAAACCTGGAATTCAATACGGGTCTGCACTACCTTAATTACACTCTCTCCGGGGCCCAAAGCCTGGAGCCAAGGGCTGGCTTAAAGTGGGAAATAACACCGTCCGGCGCCTTCACTGCCGGCATCGGGTTCCATTCACGTGCAGAATCAATGGCAGTCTACAGTTCGCTTGTTAAAAACGAAAAGGGCGAAAGAGGTGCCTTCAACGATGACCTTGACCTTTCAAGAGCCTTCCATACTGTTGCCGGGATCGACCTTGTTTTCAGAAACGACATCCGTGCACGGATTGAAGGTTATATGCAGTTTCTATACAATATCCCCATAGTGAACAGGATGACAAGCCAGTACTCCACTCTCAACAGCGCAGAACGCCTGCCCGACTCGGAACTTGAAAATGAAGGAACAGGAAGGAACAACGGGGTGGAGCTTACAATTGAAAAGGCATTTACAAACAACTGGTACTTCCTTGTAACCGGCTCGCTGTTCAACTCGACCTATGTTGCCGGCGACCAGCGCCGTTATAATACTTACTACAATACACGCTTTGTCTCAAACATTCTCGGGGGGAAGGATTTTCCCGTAGGCAGGAACAGGAAGAACACGATAGGCATAAATGCAAAGTATATGATACGCGGCGGATACAGGTACACTCCCGTTGATATAAAGCGTTCACTGAAATATAAACGGATACTCTATGAAAATTCAGCCACCTATGAAAGCCAGCTTCCGGCCTTCATGCGTCTCGACGCAGGGATCAGCTTCAGAAAAAACAATCCTGGCTGGTCGTGGATAGTAATGCTTGATGTACAAAACCTCACGGACAGGGAAAATATTTTCAGAAAAAGATTTTCCTGGGAAAACGGCAAGGTTGTGGAAAGGGAAGAAGTCAGTATGGGCCTTGTCCCGGTTTTTAACCTCCGCGTGGAATTCTGAAAAACACTGTCGTGCCCGGGACCCGGAATAAGCAAAGGCAAAGCCACCTGAATTAAATAATACGGACAGATGCACACAAGAGTCCTGAATATTCAATTCTCACGAGGTTAAAAAGTGAGGTAATAAGTCTTATTTCTCTGCCAATTAGCCTTTTATGATCCGTCCGCTCTATTGTGTTCCACGTGGAAACTACGAGCGGGAGCTGAAAAATCCGGCAAGTTTCGAAGCTTTTGAGGGACCAATGAGTTTTTCGATGTCCCCGGGCTTTGAATTTTTTATGTTCTCAACGGAACCGAATTTTTTAAGCAGGAGTTCCTTTGTAGCGGGACCAATTCCTTTAATAGTATCGAGCTCGGACCTTGTCATGCCGGCAGACCTCTTGTCGCGATGGAAATTTATCCCGAACCGGTGGGCTTCATTTCTGAGGTGCTGAATGATTTTCAGGCTCACCGAATTCTTGTCGATATAAATCGGCACGCTGTCGCCGGGGAAATATATCTCTTCAAGTTTTTTTGCAATTCCGATAACAGTAACCTTGTCGCGTATGCCAAGCCGAGCACCTCGTCGA
>JALOMK010000112.1 GCA_025455505.1 Bacteroidales bacterium | reverse complement strand
AGGCTCAGGATAGACGAGGCCAGGTACCTGTTGCAGTCAGGATCCAAGATGCAGGTTCTCCAGTCGAAGGTTTACCTCAATAACGACAGTTCAAGGCTCTCAAAGCAGCATGAGGTTGTAAAGGCTGCCCAGATAAGGTTAAATGAGCTGATGGCTCTTGATGATATGGGTGCATCCTTTCAATCTGCTGACACTTCAGTTACTATACTCCCCCAGCTAATTTATGAGAAGCTCCTCGAAGAAACGCTTGAAAAGAATACGAGCCTTGCTATTGCATCCAGGAACAGGGTAGTGTCAGAGTATGATTATAAGCTTGTTTCATCACGTACATATCCCTACCTGAATCTTTCCTCAGGATATTCTTATAACCTTGCTTCTTTTTCAAGCGGCAGCAACAAAAGTGTGGCAACCAACGGCTTGAACTACGGGCTGACACTGGGAATGAATCTGTTTGATGGCTTCAACCAGCGCAGGAGTCTAGCGAATTCTGCTATCGACATCAGGAACAAGGAGTTGAGATACCTGGAGATCGAACAGGGAGTCAAAGCTGACCTTATTACGATTTACAGCGGATATGCAAATAATCTCAGGCTGATCCTCCTTGAAGAACAGAACCTGCAGACAGCCTCCGAAAACCTTGAGATTGCTCTTGAACGTTACAGGCTGGGCAGTCTTGCCGGAATCGACCTCAGGGAAGTACAGAAGAGTCTTCTGGATGCAAGGGAGCGCCTGCTGCTTGTACAGGCCCAGGCAAAGCTTGGTGAAATATCGCTTCATCTTATCTCAGGGAACATAATGTCATATTATAAATAGACAATTAGGAAAATCTCTTTTAACTGCCTTTCACTATCGTTCCAAAATTTATGGCTGCGTTTGCATCTTATTGACATGGTTTGTGCTATTTTTAGCCTTTTATTACAAACATGCAAAAGAGTACAGAACTAATAACAAACCCGGACGGCAGCATTTTTCATCTTCATCTCCTTCCTGAAGATATTGCGAACAAGATAATCATTGTAGGAGATCCCGGTCGTGTTGAAATGATAGCCGGTTTAATGACCGAGGTGAGAGTCCGGAAAGAGAACAGGGAATTCAGGACCGTCACCGGCAGCATCGGGGGAAATGAATTCACAGTGATCTCCTCAGGTATCGGAACCGATAACATTGACATACTGATCAATGAGCTTGATGCCCTCGCAAATATAGACCTTAAGACAGGAGCTTTCAGAGAAGATCCTGTTCAGCTTACATTCGTGAGGATCGGAACATCAGGAGGACTGAGGCAGGATGTGCCTGCCGGCTCCTGTGTGCTTACTGAAACAGCTGTCGGCTTTGACGGGCTGCTTCATTTTTATGGCGCTTATGACTGGATACTCGACAATATGCTTTCAACAGTGCTTGCAGAATACCTCGAGTGGCCCGACACATTATCATTTCCCTATGCTGTAAATGCAAACAGGGAGCTTGTTGAAATCTTCAGCAATAAGAACTACATAAGGGGTATTACAATCTCTGCCCCCGGATTCTATGCTCCGCAGGGAAGAACCCTGCGGCTTGAAACCTTTGACAGCGAAATCAACAGCAAGCTCGGTGAATTTTCATACAGGAACAGGACAATCTGCAACTATGAGATGGAAAGTTCGGCGATTTACGGACTCTCTGCGCTTCTCGGGCACAGGGCTGTAACTATCTGCCTTGTCATTGGGAACAGGGTTTCCGGTGAGTTTGTACAGGACTATAAGCCCCTGATCCTGAAGCTTGCAAGGGAGGTGATTGAAACAATCTGACAAGACTGACTGACTTGCAGTATAATGATTTAATAGTATCTTTGATTTCTTCTATATTAATATGTACATATGAGCGAAGAAACTGACAAGAGGGATAAACAGAATTCTGAAATTGACCTGATAGATTTGTTCAACAGGATAGCCCGGACAATTGGAATATGGCTAAGATTTGCCGGAAGAGCCATCCTGATTGGAATGTTTTTTCTTTTGCGCAAGTGGCTCCCACTGTCGCTAAGCATTATTGCAGGACTGGCAGTCTCCTACGGCCTGAAAAAAGCATCAAATTCCCTTTTCAGTTCCGACCTTGTCTTCAGGAACAACCTGGTACAGATCGACAATTTAACAAACCGTGACATTACAGGCACCACTGCTGATATAATCCACCGCTTCAACAGGCTGCACACCTTTTGCGAAGAAGGCAACATTACTGCCCTTACGGGAGCGCTTGGAGAATCTGAAGCAGTAATAAGGAATATTGTAGATATTTCAGCCTACTGGATAATTGATCTTAATAAGGATGGAACTGCGGATTTTGTCGATTACAAGAATAATCATAATGTTTACGACACAACAAATATCCGTATGCCCGACAGGTTAAATATAAGGGTAAGGATTAAGGAACCTCAGGAATTGAAAAATCTGCAAACAAGGCTTTTCAGCTATATTAGCAATGATTCGCTGTTCCAGCAGAGGAACAGGCTAAGGTTTGAACAGAACCGCGAACTGCTGAGAAGGTACACGTACGAGATTGAACAGATTGACAGCCTTCAGAAGGTTAAGTATTTCGAAGAAACCCGCAGAAATCCCGACAAGGGAAGCCAGATGATATTCCTTCAGGAAAACAGGACCCAGCTCTTCCATAATGACATCCTTTCCCTGTACAGAAGTAAACAGGGTGTTGAATCCGAACTCAGCCTTCACAAGGACGTTATGACAGTTTTAAGCGAATTTCCCTACCCTTCGCGCAGGGTAAACGGAATCACCTTTTATGCCAGGAAATGGGTGCCTTTCCTTTTTCTGTTGACACTCATTGTTCTGATCCTGTTCGAAAACAGGAAAAGAATTGCTGATATTTCCAGGAAATACAAGGTATGACAACGATTTGAATATCAGGATGACTTAGCCTGCTGAGAAAAAAAAGAGGCTGTTCTGAATTTCCGGACAGCCTCTTTTTTATTGTCTGCATCATTCTGGTATATGTTCATCCTGAATTGTCAATGCTCCTGCTCTCAAGCGAAAGCAGGCATGCGAAGAATGCAAAGAAACTGACTCCCGCCAGCCTGTTCAGCATTGTCTCGAAAAGAAAGGATATGAATATTATCAGTATAAACATGACAGTAATAAGGTTATAACTTCTCACTGCCAGGCGTAAAATTATAAAAAGTATTGCAATGAATAGAATTAAGCCAACAATACCGTTTTCAAGGACTATCTCAAGAAACTGGTTGTGGGCATTATAGTTATTCTCTGCAAGCTTCTTCAGGCCTTTTTCAAGGTATTTCTCATTAAGGGCACCCTGGCTGTCGCCGGTACCCACACCAAGGATAAGGTTTTCCCTGATAATCCTGCCTGCCGACTCCCATATTACCACTCTCCCATCTTCCTGGACATCAGCATTTTTTTCCCGTCCGGCGTAGGTCCTCATGAAATTGGCTACCCTTGGATTTGTGAGGAAGAGAGGGATGGCAACAAGGATTGCAGCCAGGGAAGCAATCATAAGTTTCCTGTTGCCACTGCTTCTTCTCGACCGCCTGAAGAAATAAAACGGAATTGCAATCAGGGCAGTAAGAATACCGGCTTTTGAAGAGAGGAAATACACGGCTACAAGCAGGGCTATCCCGGTACCCAGCCATGCATAGCGCCGGTATTTATCAAGGTTTCTGTCAAAAGAAAAATCGATTGAACAGAAAGCTGAAAACACTGTGTACATTGCGAGGTAAGATGGATGCTGGAACACTGCAAGCCGCATAGCATAAAAATAATTAAGCCAGGGTGCATCCGGAGGGTGAGGATTAAAAACAAAAACAGGTCGGAATTCGACAGACCTCATAAGAGCAAAGCCAAAGCAGAACAGGAGGAAGCCCAGGTTGCTCAGGACAAAAACCCTAAGGATCAGAGGTATTCTGCCGACAAATTTCTCTCCCGGGCTGAATAACACAAGAGGAAAAAGAAGCAGTGAAAACCTCAGCTCAATGTTTCTTCGTCCTTCTGGCAGGTTTCCGGAATAGAGAAGACCTGCAATCTGCCACAGAAAGAAAATTGCAAAGAGAACTAAAACACTGTATTTCTGCCATGTAAAATCACGATAAATACCTGGCTTTGCGACTAACTCAAGGATCCTTACAAGCACCCAAAGTATCATCACAGGAGGCAGGTACCAGTGATAAACAGGCATAATTGCTGCCACTGAAAGCGCACAAAACAGTGACAGATCCGCTGCACTGATACTTCTAAATGCTGTAATATTCAGCAGTTTCAAGATCACCAACTGGATGAAATGATTGCATTTGCGACTTTCCGGACCTGCTCCTCTGTCATTCCGGGATACAAGGGTATAGAAAGCACCTCACGTGATGCTTCAAGCGCAACCGGGAATTCCCATCCTTGATGCTGCTTATAGCTATAAGCCGCGAGAAAGGGAAGTGCGGATGGATAATGGATGCCACAGCCGATCATATTATTTTCAAGATGCTTCATGAGCAACTCCCTCCTCTTGCTCCTTACCACAAACAGATGGAATACATGTTTCATATTGCCAGGTACAGCAGGTAATGAAAGCATGCCGTTACCAGTCAAAAGACCCATGTACGCATCTGCCAGTGCAATCCTGTTTTCATTCCACTGGTCGAGATAAGGGAGTTTAACAATCAGAACCGCCGCCTGCAATGAGTCGAGCCTGCTGTTCCGTCCGACAATAATATGATTATGCCTTTTTTCAAGCTGCCCATGATTCGCTATCATCCTTGCCCTGCGCGCAATTTCACTGTCGTTTGTTACAATTGCTCCTGCATCGCCGAAAGCGCCAAGGTTCTTGCTGGGAAAAAAGCTGAACGCAGCGGCAATGCCGAAGGTGCCGGTCTTGGCACCCCTGAACTCAGCACCATGCGACTGTGCACAGTCCTCTATCAGAAAAAGGCCATGATCGGAAGCAAGCTTTCCAAGTTGCTCCATATCTGCAGGACAGCCATAGAGGTGCACTGCAATCAGCGCCTTTGTCTTTGCAGTGATTTTTTTTTCTGCCGATAACGGGTCAATCGTGAAAGTGTTTTCGAGTATATCAGCAAAAACAGGCTCGGCTCCTGCATTATTCACAGCTTCTGCCGTTGCTATCCACGTAAGTGCCGGTACTATAACCTCATCACCGGGGCCGATGTCAAGCGACTTAAGTATTATTTCAAGAGCATCTGTGCCATTTCCGCATGAAATGCAGTTACCCGTCTTGAGATACTCTGCAAATGCCCTCTCGAAAACTGTCACATTTCTTCCTCTTATGAAGTTTCCTTCATCAATACAGGCACTGACGGCCTTGTCGATTTCTGCTCTTATTTCCTGGTGCTGCAGTTCCAGGTCAACAAGGGGAATGGCTTCGGATACCATAATTAATTGTTCCTTTTCGCCGATGAATATATTTTTTCTATTATTTCAACAGTTTTGAGTCCTTCAAATCCGTTGGCGGCAATTATGCCGCTGTTGTTAAGCACCTCAACCACATTTTCGTAAACTTTGTCATGATTTGACATTGATCCGGTATACTGACCGTAGCTGTTGGCGGGATTGCCTGCAGGGAGATCAGGGATGAGATAATCCTTTATATCCTGGTATTCAAGCTCATTGAGGTATTGCCCTCCTATCTTTACAGTCCCGGATTCGGCAAATACAGTAAGCGAGCCCTCCATGTTCCTGGAGTAACTATTGACGTTGAAGTTGATAGTGCCTATAACCCCGCTGAAGAATTCAAGTATTGCAACTCCTGAGTCTTCAAACTCAATAATGCCTCCATGCATGTAATTCCTTGTCATTGCCTGAACGCTTTTTACATCGCCGAAGAACCAGTAAAGCAGATCTATGAAATGACTGAATTGAGTATAAAGAGTCCCCCCGTCAAGCTTTATGGTACCCTTCCAGTCGCTGGACGAATAGTATTCTGAGTTCCTGTTCCAGAAACAATTTAACTGCACAGATTGAATGGTGCCAAGTATTTTATTGTCGATAAGTTCTTTTACTGCCCTTACAGGAGGGTTGTACCTGTTTTGCTTAACAATGAACAATCGCCTGTTTGCCCTTTCTGCCTCCTTAATCATCTCGCCACAGTCGAATACTGATATTGCCATTGGTTTTTCGCAGAGAACGTGGATTCCTCTTCGCAATGCCTTGATTGAATGTTCGGCGTGATTCCCGTTAGGGGTGCATACTGACATTACATCTATATCCTTTTCATTCTGCAGCAGTTCATCAAGAGTTGACCAGGCGCGGGCTCCATATTTTTCAGCAAGGCGCTGAGCCTTATGGTAATCAATGTCACATACTGCCGTGAGTATTCCTGATCGGGCAATATGTTCAGCATGCCGCTCTGCTATCCTTCCGCAGCCGGCGAGTGCGAATTTCAGTTTGTCCATTTGCAATTCAGTTCTCTATTTGAAGCACTTGACGATGCATTCAATAATCCTCTCGAGATCTTCATCGGGGAGATTGCTGCCCGAAGGCAGACAAAGTCCTTTCAGGAACAGGCTGTCAGATACTCCATTTATATAGGCAGGGCATTCGGCAAACACAGGCTGACTGTGAAGCGGCTTCCATAAAGGCCTGGATTCGATATTTTCCTCTTCGAGTGCGTTTCTTACAATTTCCCTTGTTACTCCACCTGAAAGCGCAGGATCAATTATAATTGTTGTAAGCCACCTGTTCGACCTGAACATCCTGCCGGGTTCCTTATGGAAGCTGATACCCTGAATTGAACACAGTGCATCGGAGTAGGTTGAGAATATTCGTCTCCTGCAGTCTACCCTGTCCTCCAGTACTTCAAGCTGCCCTCTGCCAATGCCAGCCAGGACATTGCTCAGCCTGTAATTGTAACCTATCCTCGAATGCTGGTAATGAATTGCCTTGTCGGCAGCCTGTGTCGATAGAAAACGGGCCTGGTCCACATAGTCCCTGTTGTCGGAGACGAGGGCACCCCCTCCTGAAGTAGTAATAATCTTATTGCCGTTGAAAGAGAGTATTCCTATGTTGCCGAATGAGCCGCATTTCTTAAAAGACTGAAAGTAGTAATGTACCCATTCTTGCTTATATTGTGCTCTACTGTCTCTACCCACCAATTCCCCTTATGCCTTTCTCCAACATTTTGAATCGTTATTATGCTACCCGAACCTATTAAAGCAAATCCCTCTGTTTCCAAAGTAGCTGTTAAAACCTTCATCTTAGCCTTATCCGCATTCCCTCCATCCATTGCAGCTCCT
>JALOMK010000111.1 GCA_025455505.1 Bacteroidales bacterium | reverse complement strand
CGACCCGGGTTATTACAACTACTATCACCCTATCCTCAGCGGTACATCAACAAGCGTGTATGGTACCTTCGGTCTGGAGCTCTTCTTTGATCCGGCAACAGGTGCAATCACCCAGGTGAAGAACCCATGGGGTAATCCTCCTGGAAGCACAAGGATGCCTGCTCTCGACCCCTCCGGCGTGAACAAGTACGATGCCGCTACAAAGGTTATAAAAATGAAGTACTGGATGAAGCAGCCGAGCGTTGTTACAGATCCTCCGAACATCAGGGTTTACTTTGATGAGACCTGGACCTACAAAGGACCGAGATAGTCTCTGACATGAATTAATATAAAAAGGCCGGCAGTGATGCCGGTCTTTTTTTATCTTTGCATGAGACGTTAAAGTAAAATGCCGGATCATGAAAACCTTAATAAAAATAACAGTATTTCTCGCAGTTTTTGCAGTTTCCACCGGCCTCTCTGCCCAGTCAGACAAGGCACTTCCCCAGTTTGTATTTCCTGCTTTCGTTAAAGGTGTAGTGAAGATGAAAAGCGGCGATAACTACTCCGCAATGCTTAACTATAATGTTGTCGACGAAGAAATGATTTTCGTAAATAAAGGGGCATACATGGCCCTGGAGAACATTAACTCGGTTGATACAATTCTGATCTCCGCAAGGATATTTGTTCCTGCAGGAAAGGTGTTTTATGAAGTTGTGCTGAACGATAAGTATTCATTCTTCATACAGCATAAGAGCAAATTCACGCAGGAAGGTACAGCCACAGCCTATGGCATGACATCGCAGGTAAATACAAGGGAAACTTATAACAATATGACTGCCGGGAACCAGGTGAGGTCACTCGAAATGCCTGACAACGTAAAGGTTGTGCATGAGAATGTAAACTGGGTAAGGATAGATTCCGAATTCAGGAAGTTTACAGGGGAGCGACAGTTATTAAAGCTGTTTCCCGCTAAGGAGAGCGAACTTAAGGACTTCTTTAAGAAAAACTCCATTGATTTCTCCCGGAATGAGGACCTGCTGAAACTGGCCCGCTACTGCAACGAAATAAACAGGTAGCAATCCATTAACTAACCGCTTTCCTCATAACGCATACCGTGCGTCGTACGTCGTTAGTCGTTCGTCATTATTCACCCACCCCTGGCCTCTCCGGGGAGGGGAATTGAATGATGCAGAGGCTTTATTCAGTTTCCTCGCTGAGATAGATTATGGCCCAGACCTTTTTAATCTTCTTTACCCTCAGGTGTGAATCAGACTCAAAGCCCATCCCTGTCATTATCTGGTCCTCATCAGTAAGCTTAACAAACCTGTCGGTGTAGATCATATCCTTCTCCTGGCTCCAGTAAAGAAGCTCAGTCTCGAGCTTCACGTTCTTGTTGTCGACTACCTCTACACTGTCCTTTAATTCCCATATCTTTTCAGTGTGCAGGTATTTCGCATATTTCGACTTCACTACTCCCTGCGCGTCCCTTTTTCCGTCGAAGAATGTAACAACAATTCCTTCCCTGAATTCCGACCAGGGATTTTCAGTATTTTCATACTGTTCGAGAAGAGGCGCCGTCATTGTAAGCTGAACAAGTCCGGAATCGTTAAGAACAAGGTTCAGGTTCCTTGTCGAAGATGATGGCAGATTCTGTATATCCGATACAGGGATAACGTCAACTTTTTTGTCGCATGATGCGAAAAATAATGCCATTATCAAGGCAGGAGCAAGTAAAAGGAGCCGCGCGGCTTTCATTTTTATCAGTCGTACTTGCGCTTGACGAACCAGAAATCGTAGAAATTCAGGCTCAGGCCGAAAGTAAAAATATTTTCAGTATGGAGGCTGCCTGATTCCGATCCGTATCTCCGGGTATAGTCAAAGACAAAGTTGGTTCTCGAAAGCGATCTTTTGTCAGTAAGCGAAAGCCCCATGGGAATTCCCAGTCCGAAGCTGGCCCCTAGTTCCTTCACCTGTTCTCCTTCAACAAACACATAGTTGTCACCGAAATGAGCTCCCGCCCTGTATTCGACTCTCCTGAAAAAGCTGAAGTTCGAATACTTTTCAGGTATGTACTCGAGGCCAAGGCTGTATGTACGGGTATCGGCAGCATAACCTCCGGGGCCGGGCATGCTGAGTTCCGACCAGTCAGCCGAGGAATAGTCGAAGGCAACAGTGAATTTGTTTATTTTGCCGAAAGCCACCCCTGCCCTCAACGCGGCAGGGATAAATGCTTTTTCATTCTCATCGCTGACGTAAGTAACCGTGTCGACCGACCCGTAGCCTGTCGACTTGTACGAAAACCTGCTGTAATTCAGGTTATATTCATGCCCGGGAGTGTAGGAGAAACCTGCATTGAAGAATGCATCCTTTTTGATGACAGCAGTGTATTGAAGCCCGTAATCGAAATTGATGCCGCTGATCTGCGATGATTCAACAGTGTTATTGTGGAAGGTCGTGAAATAGTCGCCGAATGTCACATCATACTTTCTCTCAAGGGTGCCGAACATCACTTTCATATTGATGCCAAGAGACAGGTTTTTGAATACCTTAAATCCGGTGCCGAGTATGAAATTATTGTAGCTGCCTTCGCCTGCATGAAGTGATGTGTAAGGTCCTGTTATAGCGTCATAATCGGGATCTCCGTTCAGGACAGTGTTGTAAATCCTGTAATATCCGTTGCTAACCGGGACAACTCCTGCCGTTACACCCCAGCCTTTCATAATGGGGAATCCCATTATCAGGTGGTCATAATTCAGGTCGTCGGAGAAATATGATTCCTTCGAATCTGACATGTAATTCATGCCATAGTCAAATCCGAAATCGAATATGAATGATGTTGTGTCAAAACTGCTGTATGATGCGGGATTTGTATAGAATACTGAACTGATATCGCGCAAGGCTGCAGAAGCGCCGCCCATGCCCTGGGCTTTGAAGGTGGCAACAGGTTCCAGGGCTCCGATATTGAACCTTGAATATGGGGAGTTTATGAGCTTCTGGCCGCCGGCAGGAATAAATATTATCGTCAGTAAAAGAATTATACCCGCTACCTGTTTATTCAGCATTGTATTCCAAGATATAGTTTAATCCATACAGCACAATATCAGGCATGTATGTGATTTCATTGTCAATTTTCGACCTGAGGAACCCGCCGTCGCCGCCTGTAAGGATGATCCTGGCCTGCCCCTGGTCCTTTTCAAACGTGCGAATATACTCATTTATTTCATATGTGACTCCTGTTATGACTCCGGCAACAATGGCGTCATTGGTGTTTCGTCCGGGGAATGAATATTTTTCGGATCGTTGAGCCAGAGGCAGCCTGCCTGTGAATTTGTGAAGGGCCCTGAACCTTACATCGATGCCGGGAGAGATGTTTCCTCCTTTCAGGCATTTGCCGGAAATGAAGTCGTATGTTATGGCGGTTCCGGCATCAATTACAAGCATGTTTTCAGATCCGAAGTGCCATACTGCGCCTGCAGCTGCTGCTATCCTGTCGGTCCCGAGCGTCGCGGGAGTGTCATAGTCAACACTGAATGGAAGTTTTGACCTGTGAGTGAGGATATGTACGTCAGGGATCCCTGCAGTCATGAGGTCGGGGACAAAGGCAGGAAGGTCCCTGACACTTGATACTATCGCCCTGTTAAGTTTAAATGGCGCAAGCTTTTTTTCAACTGATTCACAGTTGAATTCCCTTGAACTGAACGAAGTGACAAGCTTGTTTTCCTCAAAAACAGCGATCTTAACAGATGAGTTGCCAATGTCAATTATAAGGTTCATTGTGCTGAGTTTCGATAAAATTATGAAATATTCCTGATCCCGGTTTTAACTAAAGGGCCTTTGTCGCATAATATTGCTTACAGTTCATTGCCCGTTGCTGTACCGACAGGACCATTTCCATTCCGGGTCTGACAGGATTATATCCCTCATTCGTTATTACAGTTATTTGTCCGCTGAGGATCAAGGCAGGGGTATCAGGTTGCCGGAATGATGCCTCGGGAAGGACGGGCCATTTTTCCTCAGACAGCCGTTACAATATCAGTAAGCGCCCTTATTGCACTTCTTACAGACCGTATTTCAGGAATCGTAAGGCTCAGCCGGGAGGAGCTTTGCTTCATTGTCATCAGTTTCTGCCTGTGGTTTACGTAATTCATTATTGAAACAAAAAGGGCGCTGCTGTAGAAGGCCGACTTCTGGTCCGAAACAAAATATGCAATGAGCAGGTTATTCTTCAGCAATATCTTCTCAACGCCAATCCTTACGGCCAGCCACTTTATCCTTACAATATCAAGAAGTGCAGCAGCCGGTTGCGGGAGGGCGCCAAACCTGTCTGTAAGCCTTTGTTCAAATGCAAGGAGCTGATCTTCCGAGCCGATCTCATTCAGCTCTTTGTAGAGGCGTATTCTTTCGGCGATACTGTGAACATATTCATCAGGGAACATTATCTCGAGGTCTGTATCGACCTGGAAGTCGTTCACAAATATCCTTCCTTCGCCTGGCCCGGGTTCCTTTTTTCCGGATGGTTGCGGGGCAGCTTCACTGAGTCCTGCTTCGCGAAGTTCGGAGAGAGCCTCGTTAAGAATCCGCTGGTAAGTCTCGAAGCCTACATCGGCAATGAAGCCGCTCTGTTCGCCACCGAGCAGGTTGCCTGAACCCCTGATGTCAAGATCCTGCATTGCTATATTGAAGCCGCTTCCGAGTTCCGAAAATTCCTCGATAGCCTTAAGCCTGCGGCGGGCTTCAGGGGTGAGTGTCGTTAAAGGAGGGGCTAGAAGGTAGCAGAAGGCCTTCCTGTTCGACCTGCCGACGCGGCCTCTCAGCTGGTGCAGCTCTGAAAGACCGAAATGATGTGCATCGTTGATAAAGATCGTATTGGCATTCGGGATGTCGAGCCCTGACTCGATAATGGTTGTTGCAAGCAGCACGTCGTAATCGCCCTGTATGAAGTCGAACATCACATTTTCGACATGGGTTCCGTCCATTTGTCCGTGCACTATCCCTGTCCTTACCTTGGGACAGATCCTGTTGATATGGGCTTCGATCTGCCTGATATTCTCGACCCTGTTGTGTATGAAGAATACCTGGCCGTTCCTTGCCACTTCATATTCTATGCCTTCCTTTATTATTTCCTCATTGTATCCGTGAAGTTCTGTCATTATGGGCATCCTGTTGGGCGGAGGGGTGTTTATAATAGACAGGTCGCGCGCACCCATCAGCGAAAACTGCAGGGTCCTGGGGATGGGAGTGGCAGTGAGAGTGAGTGTGTCGACATGGGCTTTAAGCTTTTTTAGTTTTTCCTTCACAGCCACCCCGAAGCGCTGCTCTTCATCGATTATAAGGAGCCCCAGGTCTTTGAATTTTATATCATGGCCTACGAGCCTGTGCGTGCCTATTATGATGTCAATCTTCCCTTCAGCCAGGGCTTCCAGGATCTTTTTCTGATCTGCGGCTTTCCTGTGCCTGCTTATGTATTCAACCTTGCAGGGGAATCCGTTGAGGCGGCCCGAGAATGTCTTGAAATGCTGCAGTGCGAGTATCGTTGTAGGTACAAGCACGGCAGTCTGCTTCCCGTCAGTTGCTGTCTTGAATGCAGCCCTGATTGCAACTTCCGTCTTCCCGAAGCCGACATCACCACAGATCAGCCTGTCCATCGGGTGCTCTCCCTCCATGTCCTTCTTGACGGCTTCGGTAGCCTTTACCTGGTCGGGGGTGTCCTCGTAAATGAAGGATGCTTCAAGTTCCCTCTGCAGGTATGAATCGGGTGAGAACGGAAACCCGGGGGAAGCCATCCTGCGGGCATACAGGAGGATGAGGTCTTTTGCAATGTCCTTGACACGCGCCTTGGTTGCCTGTTTCAGCTTCTGCCAGGCTCCCGAGCCCAGCTTATATATTTTCGGCTCGGTGTTGTCTTTTCCCTTGTATTTCGAAATCCTGTACAGCGAATGAATTCCTACGTAGAGAATGTCATTGTCGCGGTACACAAGCTTAATTGCCTCCTGTATCTTCCCGTTGACCTCTATCTTTTCGAGTCCGCCGAACTTGCCTATTCCGTGGTCGATATGCACAACGTAATCGCCAGGGTTCAGGCCTGTGAGTTCCCTGACGGAGATGCTTTCCTTCCTGGTGAAGTAGCCCCTTATCCTGAACTTGTGGTACCTGTCGAAAATCTGGTGGTCTGTAAATACGGAGAGGTTAAGATCATGGTCGGTGAATCCGCCGTGCAGGTTGAGAAGAAGAGGGCTGAACCTCGCCTCAGGATTTATCTCCTCAAATATATCACCGAGCCTCTCGATCTGCGATTCGCTCTCTGAAACAATTACCGATTCATAACCCTCGGAAATGTTTGACAGCAGCTTTCCCGCCAGGAGCTCAAAATTCTTGTTGAATACCGGCTGTGGTTCAGTGCGGAACGAGAATCTTACTCCTTCTCCTGCAGGCATTCTCCCGAATTCAAGGGTTCTGAATTTCCTGCAGTCGTCAAGCACCCTGTGCCCTGTCATGACAGCCGCTTTCTTGTCGGAGATCAGCCCTGATTCCTCCCTCTGGACGGTCTGCTGGTATATGCCGTTGATCTTTTCCTTTATGAATTCCCCGTCTTCGATCCATACGAGGGTTGAAGGCGGAAGGAAGTCAGTGAATGAATCTGATATTTCTTCAAGGTATATGTCCTGGATGTTCGGGATAACAGCTATCTGGCTGTGTGTTGCAACTGAAAGCTGGTCGTCGGTGTTGAACGACCGTATCGATTCGACTTCCTCGCCGAAGAAGTCGACCCTGTAAGGCATGTCTGCCGAATAGGAGAACAGGTCGGCTATGCTGCCTCGTATTGCATATTGCCCGGGCTCGTATACGAAGTCAGTTCTTGTGAAGTTGTACTCGTGCAGCACCTCTTCCAGGAACTCGAGCGAGATCCTGTCGCCCTTGCTGATATTGAAAGTATTCTTTTTCAGGTTTTTCCTGCTTACAACCTTTTCCATCAGCGACTCGGGATAGGTAACTATTATTGTTTTTCGCTTTCCGGAGGCGAGGTGGTTCAGGACTTCGGTACGGAGCACTATGTTTGCAGGTTCGGTCTGTTCATAGAGAACCGAGCGCTTGTATGTTGAGGGGAAGAAGAATACTGCATCTTCACCTGCCAGGGCAGAAAGATCGTTGTACATGTATGCTGCATCCTCTTTCTCGGGCAGGATGACAAGGTGGGTAGTCTGGGTTTTCTGAAAGACAGCTGATATTACAAACGCCTTTGAGGATCCGGAGAGTCCTGACAGGCTCA
>JALOMK010000110.1 GCA_025455505.1 Bacteroidales bacterium | reverse complement strand
AATTAATTGGTTATTTTTGCAAAAAACGTTAAATAATATGAATATGAAAAGATTAGCTGGCATTGTGTCGTTTATAGTAATTGTTTTAATCGCAGGAAATGTGGCTTCAGCCCAGGCACCGAAATTCGGTCATATCAACAAGGATGAACTGATACAGGCACTCCCCGATTTTGACTCTGCCAGGGTACAACTCGAGAAATACCAGAAGGAACTTGTAAACTATATGGAGCTTATGCAGGTGGAACTCAATAACAAGAGTGACCAGTACCAGAAGGAGGAAAAGAATCTTACCGACCTTGTGAAGCAGACAAAGCAGCAGGAACTTATTGATATGAACAGGAAAATTCAGGAGTTCCAGCAGAGTGCCCAGGAAAACTATCAGAACAAGCAGGTAGAGCTTTTCCAGCCTGTAGTTGCAAAAGTTGACAAGGCCATAGAGGCTGTTGGAAAGGAAAACGGGTTTGTTTATGTTTTCAACATAGGACAGGGAACTCCCCTTGTGTATTTCGATGAAAGCAAAAGTACAAACATCATGACACTTGCCAAGGCAAAGCTTGGCCTGAAATAAACTGTGAAACAGCGGCCCATAGGGATATTCGATTCAGGCGTGGGCGGTCTTACTGTAGCTCACGCAATTAAACAGATTCTTCCTGGGGAAAGTATTGTATATTTTGGCGATACGGCTCACCTGCCCTATGGCGATAAGTCGGCGGAGGCAATTGCTTTTTATTCCGTAAAGATCACTGAATTCCTTCTTGAACATGATGCCAAGGTAGTGCTCGTTGCATGTAATTCAGCCTCATCTTCAGCCTTTGAACAGCTTACCCGCGATTTCGGAAGCAAGGTAATCCTGCTCGATGTAATTGATCCCGTGGTCCAATATGTTTCAACACGGGGTTTCAGGAGGCTTGGGGTGATAGGTACAAAAAGAACAATCAGTTCAGGCACATATGAGTCAAAAATATGCCAGTCATCTCCGGGAACAACGGTAGTCTCGATGGCAACCCCTTTGCTTGTGCCCATGATAGAGGAGGGTTTTATATTCGATGATATCAGCAATGCAATTCTCAGGACCTATCTTTCAGGCGGTTCTCTCTCCGGAATCGAGGCCCTCATCCTGGGATGCACCCACTATCCGATTATAAAAAACCAGATCAGCAAAATATTCAATTTCAACACTGAGATTATAGACTCGGGCAGGATAGTTGCGATGATACTCCGTGATACTCTCGAGAAGAAACAGATTCTGAACGATTCCGGAAGTGTATCTGACATGTTTTTCGTATCGGATTACACTGAGTATTTCGAGAAGATCGCACGGATGTTTTTCGAACGCGACATCAATCTGAGGAAGGCAGATATCTGGTGCTGAAAAATATGATCAATATCATTGCATAATCATCTGTTATAACTGATTTTGCACCCTATTATCTTTTACTTTTGTATAATGAACACTCATTCATCTCCGGTGTTTCTCATTTAAACAAAACAATACAGTTATCAATGGCCAAAAAAACAAAAGTCCTCGAAAGGGAGGCTGTCGTAATCAGATTCTCGGGTGATTCGGGCGACGGGATGCAGCTTACAGGTACTCTGTTTTCCGATACAGCCGCATTGTTCGGAAATGATATCTCCACATTCCCCGACTATCCTGCCGAAATACGTGCACCACAAGGTACTGTTGGCGGTGTTTCCGGCTTCCAGGTGCATCTCGGGCATTCGGAAATTAATATGCCCGGCGATTTTTCAGATGTGCTTGTGGCAATGAACCCTGCCGCCGTCAAGGCAAATGCCAGGTGGATCAAGCCGGGAGGAACCCTTATTTATGACGCTGATAATTTTACCGATAAGAATATTGAAAAGGCAGGCTATGAAAAAGATCCTGTACAGGAGGAGAAACTTGATGCCTGCAACATTATTGCGGCACCCATCTCCTCAATGGTAAAAGAAGCACTTAAAGACCTTGGCCTCGATCCCAAAAATGTGCTCAGGACAAAAAATATGTTTGCCCTGGGAATGGTCTACTGGCTTTTTGACCGGAAGCTTGACTATACCGAGGAATACTTCGACAAGAAATTCAAAAGCAAACCAGTAATCGCCGAAGCAAACAAGATAGCCCTCCGCTCAGGATATTATTATGCTGAAACAATAGAAGCGCTTACTCCTGTTTATAAAATACTTCCTGCTGACATTGCATCCGGAACCTACAGAAATATCAGCGGTAATGCCGCCACTGCCTGGGGATTGATGGCTGCCGCAGAAAAGGCCGGGCTGAAACTTTTCATAGGTTCTTACCCGATAACTCCTGCAACAAGCATCCTCGAGGAGCTGGCAGCAAGGAAGGACCTTGGGGTTAAGAGCTTCCAGGCCGAAGATGAAATAGCCGGCATATGCACGGCACTTGGTGCAAGCTTCGCGGGTAACCTTGCAGTGACATCAACATCGGGCCCCGGCCTTGCACTGAAATCCGAAGCAATCGGCCTGGCCGTTATGGCTGAATTGCCTATCGTAGTAATCAATGTTCAGAGAGGGGGACCCTCAACAGGCCTTCCCACAAAAACGGAACAGGCCGACCTTATGCAGGCAATATATGGTCGTAACGGTGAATGTCCTGTTGTAGTGATAGCATCAAGCACTCCTTCAGATTGCTTCCATTTTGCCTTTGAAGCCGCCAGGATTGCCCTTGAACACATGACCCCGGTGCTGCTGCTTACAGACAGCTACCTTGCAAACGGGATGGAACCATGGAGGATCCCTCAAATGAAGGACCTGCCTGAAATCAGGCCTCCGTACGCTGTTAAAAACGGGGATCAGCCATATTACCCCTATAAACGTGACGAAAAGAAACTTTCGCGTTTCTGGGCTATTCCCGGAACGCCAGGGCTTGAACACAGGATAGGCGGTCTTGAAAAGACAGATAAGGGAACCGTTTCTTACGTTCCTGAGAACCATGAATATATGGTTAAACTCAGGGCTGAAAAGGTTGCCAGGGTAGTCAGCGAGGTGCCTGATCTTAAGATTGAAGGCGCTCCTGAAGGAGAACTTCTTGTTATCGGGTGGGGTGGTTCCTACGGTTACCTTATTACAGCCGTTAGGGAAATGCAGGCCGAAGGCCGGAAGGTAAGCCTTGTAAACTTCAATTATTTAAATCCTATGCCTTCAAATGTGAGGGATGTGTTCAACAGGTTCAAAACTCTTGTTGTTTGTGAGCTTAACCTGGGACAGTTTGCCAACTACCTGAGAATGAACTTCCAGGAATTTTCATATGAACAGATAAACAAGGTTCAGGGTATTCCGTTTACAATAAATGATATAAAGGAAAAATGCATTAAACTGCTGGAGGAAAAATAAGATGGATGATTCAGTTGCAACAAAATATACAGCCAAGGATTTCAAAAGCGACCAGGAGGTCAGATGGTGCCCCGGTTGTGGCGACCATGCAGTTCTCAGTTCGGTCCAGCGCGCACTCGCTGAGATGGGAATACCAAAGGAAAAATTTGCATTTGTCTCAGGCATTGGCTGTTCATCGAGGTTTCCGTATTATATGGATACCTATGGTTTTCATGGAATTCATGGCAGGGCCTCTGCAATAGCATCAGGGCTCAAGACTGCCAATCCGGAGTTATCTGTCTGGCAGATCACTGGCGACGGCGACGCCCTGGCAATCGGGGGAAACCATTTTATCCATGTTGTCCGAAGGAATATTGATATAAACATTCTCCTTTTCAACAACGAGATTTACGGCCTCACAAAGGGACAGTATTCGCCAACTTCACATCATGGACTGGTAACAAAGACCTCTCCTTTCGGAACCGTTGAGGAGCCCTTCTCTGTCGGGGAACTTGTAATCGGGGCCAGGGGCAAGTTCTTTGCCAGAACCGTAGACACCAACATTGCACTCTCAACCCAGATCTATACTGAGGCTGAAAAACACAATGGCACATCGGTTGTTGAAGTCCTTCAGAACTGTGTGATATTCAACGACGGGGTACATGATGTTGTTACAGGCAAGGAAGTCCGCGACGACAGGACGATAGTTCTCAGGCAGGGACAGCCCATGATCTTCGGCAAGGACAGCGACAAAGGTCTTGTTCTTGAAGGTCTCAAGCTTAAGGTTGTAACAATCGGCGAGAACGGAGTCACGAAGGACAGTCTTCTTGTACATGATGCTACCGAACCAAACCCCGGGATTCAGTACATGCTTGCAAATATGAGGTATCCTGAATACCCTGTTGCCCTCGGTATAATCAGGGCAGTTCCGGGGCCTACCTATGAAAAACTGGTTGAGGAACAGATAAAGATGATAAGCGAACAATCGCCCATTAAATGCATGGACGATCTCCTGCGTAGCGGTTCGACCTGGAAAGTGTGATAAGGAATGAGCACGATCGACGGTATACCGGACCTTCAGAAGTATGATTTTACCGATACCTCTTTCGATCTGCTTATGCAGAAGCGCATTCACAGGGTGCTTGTGATTTGCAGCAACTATGACAATTACATGCTCGAGGAGGACGGGCGCATCGATGAACAGATCTTCAATGAATATGCTTCACTGAACCTCCGTTATCCGCCTAATTTCATCCAGACCGACAATGAGGAGGATGCATTCAGGATACTCAGCGCCGGGAATGTTGACCTTGTAATTTCGATGCTCAGCCTTAAAGGGTCGGACGTGTTCGGCCTTGCAAAAAAAATAAAGGATCGCTACAGTCATATTCCCATTGTAGTCCTCACTTATTTTTCACGGGAAGTCTCGATGCGCCTTGAAGGAGAAGACCTCTCGGCCATCGATTATGTTTTTTGCTGGCTAGGCGACGCATCGCTTATTCTTGCAATAATAAAACTCATTGAGGATAAGATGAATGCCGACTTTGATATAGAGCATATCGGAGTTCAGGCCATTATCCTTGTCGAAAACTCGATCAGGTATATTTCGACTTACCTTCCCAATATTTACAGGATTATCCTCATGCAGTCTCTCGATTTCCAGAGGGAAGCACTGAATGAGCACCAGAGGATGCTTAAAATGAGAGGACGACCCAAGATCCTTCTGGCAAATAATTTCAACGATGCGGTGGACCTTTACAACAAGTACAAATACAACGTACTTGGCGTAATATCCGATATCAGTTACAGGCGCGATGGTGTCAACGACGAGAATGCAGGAATAGAGCTGTGCAAGGTTGTAATGGCAGATGACGACAAGGTCCCTTTCCTTATCCAGTCCTCAAGCACCAGGCATAAACGAATAGCCGAAGAACTGGGGGCCGGTTTTATTAACAAGTATTCCAAGTCGCTGTCCCTTGAACTTAGGAATTTCATAATCCAGAATCTTGCATTCGGCCCCTTTGTATTCAGAAATCCCGATACGCTTGAGCCTATTGCAATAGCCACAGACCTGCAAAGCCTCCAGCAGAAGATACTAAGTGTGCCGGATAACTCCCTCGAGTATCATGCCTCACGAAACCACTTCTCGAAATGGCTGAATGCCAGGGCTCTCTTCCCGGTGGCACAGATGTTCAAGTATATCAGGAAGGAGGACTTCGAATCGCTGAGCGAAATGAGGCGCTTCCTTTATGTGGCGATCTCAAGTTTCAGACTGGGTAAGGGCAGGGGAGTTATTGCAAAATTCGATAAGACAAGCTTTGACGAATACCAGATATTCTCAAGAATAGGCGAAGGATCCATAGGAGGAAAGGCACGGGGGCTTGCCTTTATAAACAGCGTGATAAAAAATCACAAGCTCTTCAACATGTTTCCCGATGTTCTTATTACAATACCGCGGACAGTTGTTCTGAGCACCGACATCTTTGACGAGTTCATGGACCAGAATAACCTGTACTCAGTGGCTCTTTCAGATTTGTCAGATGATGAAATTCTCAACAGGTTCATAAATGCTGAACTCCCCGGTCACGTTTACCAGGATTTCTATGCCTTCCTGTCGGTTTCACGAAATGTGCCAATAGCAGTAAGGTCGTCAAGCAAGCTTGAAGATTCACATTATCAGCCCTTTGCAGGCATATATTCAACCTACATGATCCCCAGGATAGCCGATAACAAGCTCATGGTCAAGATGCTTGCTGACGCTATTAAGGAGGTCTATGCATCGGTATATTATCGCGACAGCAAAGCTTACATGACCGCTACTTCAAATGTGATCGATGAGGAAAAAATGGGGATCATACTTCAGGAGGTTTGCGGTAATACGCACGGCGACATGTATTATCCAACCCTCTCCGGAGTTGCGCGATCGATAAACTATTATCCCATAGGATCAGAGAAAGCCGAGGATGGAATAGTAAACATAGCATTTGGTCTCGGCAAGCTTATTGTTGAAGGAGGCATTTCTCTTCGATTCTCACCAAGGCATCCCCGTAAAATACTGCAGCTTTCATCACCTGAATCAGCACTCAGGGATACACAAAAGGAATTCTGCGCTCTCGACCTCAATATTGGAAGTTTTGTGCCTTCGACTGACGATGGTGTAAATATCCTTACCAAGAGCATAAAGGAGATTGACAATGAGGCTGCAATGAAGATAATTGCCTCAACCTACGACCGCAACAACAATATGCTCAGGGACGGGATAATTCACCCTGGTCCGCGTTTAATAACATTCTCCGGCATCCTTCAGCACAAAAAGTTTCCGCTTGCAGAAATATTAAGCACGCTCCTTGAACTTGGACAGAAGGAAATGAACAATCCTGTCGAGATAGAATTTGCATGCAACCTTGAGACTCCGCCCGGCATGCCAAAAATATTTAATTTCTTGCAGATCAGGCCAATAGTTCATACAGAAGAAACACAGTCAATAAATCTTGATAAAATAACAAGGGAGCAGACAATAATTTATTCGGAGTCGGCCCTGGGGAATGGCATCTTCAAGGGAATTCATGACCTAATTTATGTTAAGCCTGAATCGTTCAATGCTGCAAACAACAAAAATGTGGCAGCCGGAATAGAGAAGATAAACGCTCTATTTGCCAGGGAGGGATCATGCTATGTCCTTGTAGGGCCCGGCAGATGGGGATCTACCGACCCATGGCTGGGGATACCTGTAAAATGGCCCCAGATTTCGGCAGCCAGGATTATAATTGAATCGGGACTAAAGAATTACAGGATCGACCCAAGCCAGGGAACCCACTTTTTCCAGAACCTTACTTCGTTCAGGGTAGGTTATTTTACTATTAATCCCTTCATAAATGAGGGATTCTATGATGTAGGTTTCCTGAACAGCTGCAATGCTGTTTACGAAGACAGT
>JALOMK010000109.1 GCA_025455505.1 Bacteroidales bacterium | reverse complement strand
GGCAGCGCCTCCTGGAACAGTATTCATTTCTCAGCTCTATGAGGGCCTGTGAATGAAGTGCATTCTCTGCGGTAATCCCTGCTTCCCGCCATTCATCAGTAATTTTGTTCTTCTCTGAGGCGCTGTCTTCAAGAAAAGCGAGGGCTCTTTCGCACAAATCCTGCCTGCCACGGTCCCTTCCATAAACAAAGACCAGGGGCACAACTGCATTGACAATCAGAAGCGACGCCGATTGAGAGCCTGCATGTTTCACAAGCGGGCGGCATTGTTTCCCGAACACATAATGGCAATCCCAGTATTCAGAAGCTTCAACCTCAAAGAGCGAACGAAGCTCGCTTATGCTGCCTGACGCGATAACCCTGGAGAAAAGCCCGCCGCTGACTGCCAGCATAGCTGCAAGCTGCGATATCCTCACAGTCGGGAAGCTTGCCGGCCTCATCCGCGATAACTTCCAAATCCATCCGTGAAGCGGATTCAGGCCGTATTTCACCTTAAGCATCCTGTACTCCCTCGACAGGTCCCTGAAGTACGAGTCATCAAGCGCTTCACGGAACAAACCATCGTCAAGCATGCCTGCAGTGCCATACAGGAGGGCTTCAATGACAAACCTGTCATCGGTGTGCTTTCTTATTATTCTGAAAGGCAGAGCCCTCGCGAGCAATTCAAAGGGTTCCCGGTTCACCCTGAAACCAAAATACCTCGACAGAAGCCTGTATAATACTTCCTCCCAGTCGCTGCCTGTCTCCCGTATCAGCGCCTCAATATGGCCTGACTTGCTTTCGAGCCTTTCAATTGCAAGCGCCTCAAGCCAGTGACATATAAGCATGTCGCCGGCAGCAGCTGTTTCATCCTGACAGGCTATCGACTTTGGATTATTGACAAGTGAAATGTATTTCTCATAAAGCCTCATGTCGAATTTCATCAGTGCCGTTGTCACCGGGTTGCCGCGGCTGTCAAAAACCTCCCTGTCGTTCCCGGCAACCACGTGCAGTATAATATTATTATATGCCGGGTCATTTTGATGCCCGTGTATGAAAAAGTGCGATGAAAATGTGTGTATCTCCACATTCCCTGCCCAGGTGACTCCGTCAATTGTAATGCGGGCGTTGAAAAAATCGGGACCGGAATCACGGTTGTATTCACCGGGATCGATTACACTTATCCTGTTACCGGAACAGTCAAAGAAATTATCAGCATCAAAAAGACGATGCTTCCACAGGTAATGCAGAAATTCCTCCTTCATGACAGCACGATATTTAATATACAGCGAGACAGTAAAGTTATACAATAAGCCGTGAAAGGTCAAGGGGAACAGGCAAAAAAAGGCGTCAAGGCGTAAAGGCTCAGGGCACAGGGCACAGGGCAATCCCCTCGAGGGAGGGGGCAGGGGTGGGTAAGAAAAGGCCTAAAGGTTTAAAGGCGTAAAGGCTTACGGTATGCGGTGTGCGGCGACGGTGACTGGAGGGCTTTACTGGATATTACGGGCGGAGAGGTGGACTTGCATCTCGTCCCTGACTTCCCGTGCTTTTTCAGCTGCCGTGGCAGCGAACTTCGGCGAGCTGTCGGCAAAGATTATCGCCCTCGAGGAGTTCACCAGCAGGCCGCATTTTCCTGTCATTCCGAATTTCGAAACTTCTGCAAGACTGCCGCCCTGGGCTCCAACGCCGGGAACAAGAAGAAAATGCTCCGGCACCAGCTTCCTGATATCCGTGAGCATGGCAGCCCTCGTGGCTCCAACTACAAACATCAGGTTGTCAGTATTCCCCCAGCGCTGTGCAACATTAAGCACCCTCTCGAACAGCCTTATTCCGTCGTCGCTGTGATACTGGAAATCATCAGCTCCCTTATTCGAAGTGAGGGCAAGCAGTATTACCCATTTGTCAGGATATGAAAGAAACGGGGTTACAGAATCTTCGCCCATGTAGGGAGCAACCGTTACAGCATCGAAGGGCATAGCCTCAAAAAACGTCTTTGCATACATCTTCGAGGTATTCCCTATATCCCCTCTCTTTGCATCTGCAATAACGAGGACGTCCGGATACTTTTCCTTGATGTACCTGACAGTTGAGTCAAGCGCCTGCCACCCTTTTGTGCCATGACACTCGTAGAAAGCCACATTCGGCTTGTATGCCACAACATATTCATGGGTGGCGTCCACTATCCTCCTGTTGAACTCAAATATCGGATCCTTTGCCTTGAGAACCGACGCGGGCAGCTTGTCCGTCTCAGTATCGAGTCCTACGCAAAGAAAGGATTTCTTCCTTTTTATGTTTCCGAAAAGTTCAGCGTGGTTCATTGATTTCTCATTTAAATATTGCTTTCCTTCAGCCTTTCTGCATTCTCGGCCATCTGTAACTTGTCGATGACTTCCTGTATGTTGCCGTCGAGTATTGATGGCAGGTTGTAAATTGTAAGGTTGATCCTGTGGTCGGTCATTCGGCCCTGGGGGTAATTGTAGGTCCTTATCTTTGCCGACCTGTCGCCTGTCGACACCATTGTCTTCCTCCTGTGCCCGACCTCGTCAAGGTATTTCTGGTACTCGAGATTGTAAAGCCTCGTCCTGAGCTCCTTCAGAGCCTTGTCGTAGTTCTTTATCTGCGATTTCTCATCCTGGCAGGTAACAACAATACCGGTCGGTATATGGGTGAGCCTGATTGCCGAATATGTCGTGTTCACCGACTGCCCCCCCGGCCCGGAGGAACAATATGTATCCTTCCGAATGTCCTCGTTCCTCAGGTCAATGTCGAACTCATCAGCCTCCGGCAGGACTACAACAGAGGCTGCAGAGGTGTGTATCCTTCCCTGGGTTTCTGTCTGCGGAACTCTCTGCACCCGGTGCACTCCCGACTCATACTTCATCTTTCCGTAGACACCGTCGCCAGCCACGCTCATCACTATCTCCTTATACCCTCCGGCAGTCCCTCCCGATTCGCTGTTGACATCAACCTTCCAGCCCTTCGATTCGAAATACTTAGAGTACATCCTGAAGAGGTCGCCGGCAAAAATGCTTGCCTCGTCGCCTCCCGTTCCGGCCCTGATCTCAACAACAGCATTCTTTTCATCCTCAGGATCGGCAGGTATGAGAAGCATCTTAATCTCCTCCTCCATACCAGGCAGCATGGGGCTAAGCTCATCCAGCTCGGCTTTTGCCATCTCACGCATCTCCTCATCCTTCTCGCTTGAAAGAAGCTCCCTGGCACTCGATATATTACTGAGGGTGAGCTTATACCTGTCGTAGGCTTCAATAATTGGCTGCAGTTCCTTATACTCCTTGTTCAGCCTGACATAGCGCTTCATGTCCGATAGTATCTCAGGCTGGGTTAGAAGCTCTCCAACTTCTATGAACCTCAGCCTCACGCCTTCCAGCTTGTCGAGAATCAGATTTTCTGCCATCCGCTTTTGATTTTCAGGGTGCAAAGATAATAAAAAGACAAGCGACTAAGGGCAAACGACTGACGGAATTTCAAACGGCAAGCGCCCTGCGGAGCGAGGCCCTTAGAATAGGGCACAGGGCAATAGCTGCAAGACTGCCATCCTTCTCCGCCAAGCGGCGGCTACGGATGATAAAACATGACCGCAAGACCGCCAGCCTTTGCCAAGGCTACGGCTGACAAAGCATGACCGCCAGCCTTTGCCAAGGCTACGGCTGACAAAGCATGACCGCATGACCGCAAGACTTTGCTTTAGTATTCGTACACTCCGTGTACCGACTTTATTGTAAGCCGTTTCGTCCCTGATTTTTCACAGTGCCCGATAATCCTTGCGCCGAGGTTAAAGCTTTCTGCTACCTGTATGATCTCGGCTGCAGCTTTTTCGTTCGTGTAGATTTCGAAACGGTGCCCCATGTTGAAAACCCTGTACATCTCTTTCAAGCTCGTCCCCGACTGTTCATGTATTATCCTGAAAAGTGCCGGAAGGGGGAACATATTATCCTTTACAACATGAAGATCATTAATAAAATGCATCACTTTTGTCTGACCGCCACCAGAACAATGTACCATCCCGTGGATACTGTCGCGCAGCTCACCAAGCACAGCCTTCACAACAGGTGCATAGGTGCGGGTTGGGGAAAGCACCATTCTGCCCGCATCCATACCTATTTCATCAATGAAGTCCGTTGGCTTCATCCTTCCCGTATACACAAGATCATAGGGAAGTGTGGTGTCAAGGCTCTCAGGATATTTCGCTGCAAGGTAGGGGGAGAATATATCATGACGTGCCGATGTCAGACCGTTGCTTCCCATACCGCTGTTATATTCATTCTCATAAGTCGTCTGCCCCGAGGAGGCAAGTCCCACAATTACATCTCCGGGCGCAATCCTGTGATTCGAAACCACATCGGATCTCTTCATCCTTACTGTCACTGTAGAATCGACAATTATAGTCCGCACGATGTCCCCAACATCGGCAGTTTCCCCTCCTGTCGACCAGATTCCTATGCCCAGATCCCTCATTTCACCCAGGACTTCTTCTGTTCCCCTGATCACTGCCGAAATAACCTCCCCGGGTACAAGATTCCTGTTCCTGCCGATAGTGGATGACAACAGTATATTATCATATGCTCCAACGCAGAGGAGATCATCAAGATTCATCACTATCGCATCCTGTGCAATGCCCTTCCACACCGACAGGTCGCCTGTCTCCCGCCAGTAAACATAAGCAAGCGACGACTTCGTTCCTGCACCGTCGGCATGCATTACATTGCAGTATTCACCATCGCCCGTGAGCATGTCGGGTATAACCTTGCAAAATGCCAGAGGGAACAATCCCTTGTCGATATTACTGATGGCAGCGTGCACATCCTCCTTCTCCGAAGAAACCCCCCTTTTGCTGTATTTCGATTCGCCTGACATAACTTGCTTTTCTACGTCAAAGATAATAAAATACCGCCGGTCCTTAATTGCATATTCTTTTCTACCTTTGGCATTTCCGTGAAAATAGCCTGAGTTTTGACAAAAAAAGGATAAGACAATGTTCAGAAAAACAATTATTTCAATTGCAAGCGCACTGTTAATAAGTTCAATAGCGTCAGCGCAGAATTCTGTTCCCCGCAGCCTCCTTCCGGGTAAAATTATTGACGAGCTGATAGGAGAAGCATCGGGAGAGAAAGCGATGAACCATATTATAGAAATGGGAGCATACATCCACGACCGCCCTGCTGAGGAATACTCCGGGACTTTCTTTGAATCGTCCTATGTAATGGGGAAGCTTAAGGAATACGGACTCGAAGGAGTCGTTCTGAACAAGTACCCGGGCGGAAGCACCTGGGACGGCATAAGCGGGAGCCTCTGGGAAGTCAGCCCGGGCAGGTCAAAGATAGCCGATTACGGAGACCTTCCAGCCATGCTGGCACCCGGCAGCACAAACACCGATGTGACTGCAGAGCTTGTGTGGGTTGGCGAAGGATTGCAGAGCGACATTGACAGAATACAGGTTGAAGGGAAGATAGTTGTGACTTCGGGGAGCCTTGCCGGGGTATTCATGAGGGCTTCAGCAAAAGGTGCGGTGGGTATTGTATCATATGAATCGCCAAGACCCCTGCAGGTACCAATGGCAATCCCCATTTCAGGGTTCAGCACAAGAAGGAACGATACAGGCAGCAAGCGCTTCGGCTTTTACCTGCCGCCCCGGGAAGGCGAAATATTGCGCCGCAGGCTCACATCCGGAGAAAAGATAACTGTGCATGCGCTTGTTCAGGCTGAAAATCCTGAATACGACCTGGAAGTCCCTTCATGCATCATCAAAGGCAAGAATCCCGGAGCACCTGAAATTATACTGTCGGCTCATCTTTTCGAGGGCTATGTAAAAATGGGGGCAAACGATAACATTTCAGGAAGCGCAGCAATCCTTGAGATAGCAAGGATGCTGAACACAATGATAGGCAGGGGTACGCTTGAGAGGCCAGAGAGAACTATAAGGTTCATATGGGTGCCTGAATTCTCCGGCACAGCTCCCTGGGTGCTTGAGAACAAGGAGCTGATGAAGAAGACGCTCTGCAACATAAACCTCGACATGGTCGGCCTCTGGCTGTCAAAAAGCCAGTCGTTCCTTTGCATGCACCGCACAACCTACGGGAACCCTCATTACATAAACGACGTAATGGAAAACTATTACAATTTCGTCGGACTCGGCAACCGTGCCGGACTGGCAGTCTCCGGCAGGGAGGGTTTCGTAAGGAGGATCGTCGCACCCACAGGATCGGACGATCCCTTCTATTATTCAATCGACGATCATTACGGCGCATCCGATCACGAAGTCTTCAACGACTGGGGTGTCCAGGTTCCCGGGATAATGATGATAACATGGCCTGACCTCTATTATCATACCTCTCAGGACCTTGCCGACAAATGCGATCCCACTCAGCTGAAGAGGGTCTGCTTCATCGGAGCTGCCGCTGCATATACAATTGCGTCAGCTGACGACAACATGGCCATGAAGATAGCTGCCGAGATAAGCGGCAATGCTTCTGAAAGGATCGGGAAACAGGCAGAAAGAGCAGTATACGAACTCGAAAAAGCAGTTAGTGAAGATTTTGAAATTACCTATAAAAGAGCAAGGGGATATATAGAGGCTGCAGCCCTGAATGAAAAAGCCACGCTTGCTTCTTCTGCAGAAATTGTAACGGATGTTACAAAATTTGATCCTTTTATCCGAAAAATGAATTCTGCAATTGAAGCCACTGCCAAAGCTTCAATTGATGCTTTCAACGGCTGGGCAGAAACACGTGCGAAACAGCTGGGAATTAAAGGGATCCTTTTCAGCAGCTCCGATACTGAAACAAGGGCAGCAAAGCTTATACCGGTGCCTACCGCCCTCATCACGGAGAAAGGTTACCGCGGTTATATGGATTACATTGGGAAACTCGATCCGAAGGTCAGGGAACAATATCCTGTAAAGGGCAGGACGTTCGACTCACAGGAGCTGGGGCGGCTGTGCAACGGCAGGAACTCGGCCCTTGACATTAAGAAAATGATAGATACGCAGTTAAGACAGGGAGAAACGGATCTTCAGGATATAATTAATTATATATATCTTCTCAGGGAAGCTGGACTTGTAAGCATCAAACCCTGAATGACCAGGGCCTACGGTGCGGATAGGATTACAACTGGTCACCGTCCGGAATAACAGGCTCAGGCGGTGGCTCCGTCACCCATTCGATAGCCTGTTTAAGTATGCGGCGATATGAGGGATTTTCATAGGTTGGCACATCATGTCCGCTCTGAAGTGTAACAATACGGGCCTTCCCGTATTTTTTTGTCCAGCCGATTACCGGTGTACTCGATGGTTCGCTCGTCGCGTTTGGTGTAGGAAACCGC
>JALOMK010000108.1 GCA_025455505.1 Bacteroidales bacterium | reverse complement strand
AGCCGCAACCGCAGTCAAGGCAATCAAATTTCTGATTTTCATAATCTGGATTTTAGTTTTAAAAATTTCCGCAAAGATAATACTTTGAAAAAAGCAAAGGCCTTAACGGCATATTTATTTTCTGATGCCCCTTGTAATCTCTCTCTTGCCCGGGGGACCGGGCAGCATAGTCACCTCGAACCCGCACGCCCTTAACTTTCTTTTTACTTCTCCCTTGGCTGAGTAAGTTACAAGTATTGTCCCGGGTTCAGATACGATCGCTATCTTTTCGAATATTTCAGCAGTCCACATTTCAGGTTGTTTGTCGGGCCCGAAGGCATCAAAATATATAAGGTCAAATTTGCCCCGGAGATCCATTCCTGTAAAATCTTCCTTTATCTTCCTTATCTGCATGAGCTGAGTAATGTCAGTCCAGGTTTCCCACTCGCAGGAGTGTATGGCACTGAAAACCTCATGAGATCCTTCGCCGGTGAGAGACGGGTAATTCAGCATACTGGCGGTTTCATTGCTCAGGGGGTATTTTTCAATGCTTGTATAAAGAACCTTTTGGCCTGTTGTCGCTGACCTCAGTGCGGTGAGAAGAGCATTCAGCCCGGTGCCAAGACCTATCTCAAGTATCCTGCAGGGGTTGGCGCCGCAGCTGTCGAAGCCGTATCCGATGAAAATGTGCTGTGATTCCTGGATTGCCCCGTGAACTGAGTGATAATGTTCATCCAGTCCCGGTACATATATTGTGTGTGACCCGTCGGAGGTCCTGATTATATCTGTCATCGCGGTATTCTATTGTCGTGCAGGTCGTGCAGGTTCCTTGGGCCCTTACGTCGTTTCGCCGTTACTCCTTTACGCCGTGTATTATATTAAGTTTGTACAGGTTGTTCACTGTTTAAAGTTATTGTATTATTTTTAGAAAGCCATTTAAGCTGATCATCTAACCAAACATAAATTAAATTTTAAGATTCATGAAAACAAATCAGTCAAGAAGAGATTTTCTCAGACTCGCTGCTGCGGGGGCAGCTGGAGCGGTGGTACTGTCTAATTTTTCATGCAAGCCTAAGGCTGCACCTGCCCAGGCTGCAGCACCGGTCGATCCGAAGTCTTTCGGAATAGGATTGCAGCTTTATACGATTCGCGATGCCATGGCAGTTGACGTTCCGGGCTCGCTAAAGAAAGTATCAGACCTTGGATACAAGTACCTTGAACTTGCCGGTTATGCCGGAAGGAAATTCTACGGCTATGAGCCGGCTGAATTTCTCAAGCTTGTGAATGACCTTGGGATGGAAGTACTGAGCAGCCACACACAGGTTGAAGCAGAAGGAATTACACTTGAGAATGCAAAATTCATGGCTGAGGATCATGCGAAACTTGGAGTTAAGTATTGCGTGCAGCCCTGGGTTGTGCCCGAGGCCAGGAATACAATTGCAAGTTACCAGAAAATGGTTGCAGACTGGAACAAGGTAGGGGCGATAATGAAAGAAGTCAATATCCAGTTCGGCTACCACAACCACAATTTCGAGTTTGCAACTGTTGAAGGCAAGATTCCTTTCTTCGATGTCTTTATGACTGAACTCGACAAGGATCTTGTAACTATGGAACTTGATATGTTCTGGACAACAAAAGCAGGTCAGAATCCAGTCGAGATAATCAAGAAATACCCGGGCAGGTTCCAGTTGTTCCACATGAAGGACATGTTTACAAATGAGCCTCCGTTCTTCACAACCGACGGTGTTGCTGATTTTGCTCCCGTTGGAGCCGGTGTTATTAACTTCAAGGAAATTCTTGCAGTGAAGGACATTGCCGGGATGAAGTACATGATAGTGGAACAGGACAGTACCAAAGACGGTCTTCCCTTTGATGCAATCAAGACAAGCATTACAAACCTTACGACAAAGATACTTGTCTGAGCCTAAAAGTCAGGAAATGAAAGAGGTGTCATTATAGAGACACCTTTTTTTTACCCAACCCTGGCCCCTCCGGAGAAGGGGAATCAATTGCACATACCCTTAAGCCTTTACGCCCTTACGCCTTTATATTTACCACTCCGAATCGTACCATCCCCTGACATCGGTCGCCATCATCCCTGCTTCCTTTGCTGCCTCGAGGCCGAGTTCCCCGTCTTCGAAGACTTCGATGAATTCAGGTTCCACACCCATCATCTCCGCACATTTCAGAAATGTTTCAGGATGCGGTTTGAAATTGACAACATCATTGGCTGTAACTACGATTTCAAAGTATTTTCTGAGGCCTGTTATTTCAAGTGTACGCTCAACTGCTTCCCTGTGCCCGCCTGTTCCAACTGCCATGGGCAGGCTTCCGTGATAGCGTCTGACAATCTGTGCAACCGGGTCTATTGCCTTTACGTATGGTTGGTCGCTGTAAAAGGAATTAAGCTTTTCTGCCATTATTTCATCAACAGTGACACGTCCTTCGAGTTTGCAGATTTTAAGAATCTCATTGGCTATTATCCAGCCAGGTGAACCGGTATGTTTTTTCAAAAAATCAGTATCAATCTCGGCTCCGTATTTTTTGCAGGCCTGGCTCCAGCCCCTGAAATGATATGGCATTGTGTCGGCGAGCGTGCCGTCAAGATCAAAAATCAATCCCCGCGCCCCCTCTTTAATGTCGTATAGCATGATTTAAATTTGATCGACAAAGGTAAAAAGAAATCTCAAAGATGGAAATCAGGTTAGGCAGGCGGAAGGTTCAACGGGTTTTGAAGAAGACCTCAAGTTCGGCAATACCCCTGCTTATGTCGAACTTCTGGATCCTGATCATTTCGATATTCTTTCCGGTCTGTTCCGACAGGTCTTTCAGAAGTTCGGGATCATTTTCCGACTTAAGAAGTTTTAGATTGTCGTATATTACTACAAGGGTCACATAGGCGCTGTGGCTTATGTACATTTCCAGTGCAATTGTGAAGCAAAGGATAAGTCCGTTAATAATCAGGGCACTGACAATGGGAGGGGGAACATTTGCAAGGGAATTGACGACCGAAATCCCGATTATTGCAAATATGTATGTCATGTCCTTTACTGAATAGTTGACAGTCCGGAACCTGAGGATAGAAAATACTGCAAAGAGTCCAAGCGCCATCCCGAGTTGAAGTTCGACGCTGTCGAGTATCGAGCAGATGAAAAAGATTACTATACCCATTATGAAAAATGAAAACAGGAAATCAGCTTTCCTTGAAAACCTGTAATAAATGAGCCTTATCATTACAAACTGGACCACCAGGTTCAGGCTGAACCTTACAAGGAGGTTGATGAGATTATTTTCTGTCAGAAATGTATCGGAAAACATGGCAATCTATGGTTTAAGTATTGGAAAGGCAGATTTTGATTTTTAAAATGTCAGGCAGTCTTTCATCAGCAGGCTGATTATTGTATTCCTCTTGTCAAGAAGGCTATAGAATCCCTTTAGGAAAAGTATCATTTCTTTCTTTTCGCGTGGGGGAAGCCAGGGGAATTCGTTTATTGTGTTGTAAAAATCCTGTTCATGCTCCCTGAACTCTGCCAGGGCCTTTGCATAATCATCCTCACTCATGCATACACCAAGGTACCTTCTTTCCTGAGTAGATTCTATACCCAGCCCTTCGAAGGGCGCTGAATAATCAGTGTTTACAATTCCTGAGAAGTCAAAGTCGAAAGGAACAACTATTGCCTGTGTGACTATTTCAGATCCTGGCAGGGTCATAAGCATTGCATTGTGCCTGATGGGAACCGACCAGTCGGTGTTTCCGACCATATAATTGAATATTGCCATACGGTTCATTATTTCAGGCACAACATTCTTCTGAGTCAGGTAAACATTCTTTATCTCTTCTGATTTGATGCGCTGTTCCAGCGAACTTACAGGTTCTATTACAAAACCGTATTCGGTAAGCGGTTTGTCATCGATTTTTGCAGAGTTGATGAAGGTTATTTTCAGGAGTCTCACCCTGAAACTCTGGTCTGTCAGAATATTATACAACCTGTAGACGAGGTATTCCTTGAATATCTCATTCTGCATTCCTCTCTTACAATAAGTAACAAGTTTCAGCTTGTCAGCGCCGGAGAATTCCCCGTCTATTGAGTCATTTTTTTTGAAATTGAGACTTATGGGGGGAAAGTCACAGTAATTTTTTCTGAAATTTCCACGTGCCCTTACCTTAATGTTTTCAGAAATTGTGTCGGCACCTTCAGAGAAGTAACTTATAACAGCATTAAGGTCTTCAGTATCCGGTTTCTTTCTCCTCAGGTAAGAGATGTCGAACTTCAGTGTGATCTCGAGAATATCGTCACTCTCAAAGAGTTTCAGGCGCTTGATCTGGGCATTGTCTATTGAGTATGAAAGTCTTGCAGAATCCTGCTGTCCTTCCGAGCTAAACGGAATTGCAAAAGCTGCTACAAAAAATATCAAGAGCCTGAAAGCGATTTTCATATTTCTCTTAAGTTCAGGTTTTAATAACTGAAAGATAATTTTTTACCTGTTCATAAACATTGGAAGCAGTGAATCCAAACTTCTCATCAAGTACTTTATACGGGGCAGAAAATCCAAAACTGTTCATGCCCCATATAGCTCCTCCGGGACCGACAAGGCCCTGCAGGGTGCTGGCAAGTCCGGCTGTAAGACCGAACACCGGTACATTATCGGGAATAACACTCAAACGGTACTCTTTGTTCTGATTGCGGAATAATCCTTCCGAAGGAGCTGATACTATTCTTATCTTCAGTCCGTCCTTTTCAAGCAGTGCGGCACTTTCCACAAGGGTGGATACCTCCGAACCGCTGGCAAGCAGTATCACATCCGGCATGCCGTCGCAGTCAGCAACAACATAGGCCCCGTTTGCAGAATTAAGTGCATCGGAGTACCTGTCGAACTTTGCCGAGGGAAGATCCTTTATGTTCTGCCGCGATAGTATAAGGGCAGTCGGAGTATTCCTGTTTTCGAGTGCGAGTTTCCAGGCGACATTTGTCTCAGCTGAATCGGCAGGCCTTAAGACAGTCATGCTGTTCTCGCCGTGATGGTTCTTGAGCTGTTCCATCAGGCGTATCTGTGCTTCGTGTTCAACGGGCTGGTGAGTCGGTCCGTCTTCGCCGACCCTGAAGGCGTCGTGTGTCCAGATATAAATCACAGGTATCCGCATGAGGCAGGCAAGGCGGACTGCAGGCTTCATATAATCGGAAAATACGAAAAAAGTGCCGCATGCAGGTATGATGCCTCCATGGAGAGCAAGTCCGTTCATAATGGCGGCCATGGTCAGTTCCGATACACCTGCATGTAGAAAGGCTCCTGAGAAATCGCCTTTTGTGAAGGGACGCGTATTTTTGAGAAACCCATCTGTCTTGTCTGAATTTGCAAGGTCGGCAGATGCAACTATCATGTTTTCAACCTTCAGGGCAAGATGTGCAAGTATGGTTGCCGAGGCAGCCCTGGTGGCAAGGCCTTCCTTCTGCTGAATTTTCCTGAAGTCGATGTCAGGCAGACCTCCTGAATAGAATAGCTGTAGCTTGCTGTCGAGTTCAGGATTGGCATCGGCCCACGACGATTTCCTGTTTCTCCATTCGGAGGCTGCTTCCGATTTACGCAACAAGACATTCCTATATAGTTCCCTTACATCATCAAAGACAATAAATGGATCGGCAGGATTGCCTCCAAGATTCTCAACCGATTTCTCAAATGAACCACCTGCTTCACCAACAGGCATCCCGTGCGTTGATGTCTTCCTTTCAAAACTGTTTCCTGACGCGTCGACAAGACCTTTGCCCATTATTGTTTTCCCGATTATAAGGGTGGGTTTTTCCGTTTCGCCTGTTGCCGATGTAAGTGCTTTCCTGATCTGATCATGGTCGTTACCGTCAATCTCAATCACATTCCAGCCCCAGGACTTGTATTTCATCGCAGTATTCTCACAGGTCACGAGCTTTGTCTCGGTTGAAAGCTGTATGTCATTCGAATCGTAGAACATTATGAGGTTGCTGAGCCCAAGAAAACCTGCAAGACGTCCTGCCCCCTGAGATATCTCTTCCTGTATTCCTCCGTCGGAAATGAAAGTGAATATCCTGTGCGAGAACAGCTCCCCGAACCTTGAGGTCAGGAAGCGCTCGGCTATTGCGGCGCCTACGGCCATAGTGTGTCCCTGTCCAAGAGGGCCGGAAGTGTTCTCTACGGCTTTTTCAAGGTCGAGTTCGGGATGCCCCGGAGTAACACTTTCCCACTGCCTGAAATTTTTGAGATCATCGGTTGTAAAATGCCCGGTAAGGGTTAAAACTGAATAAAGCATTGGCGACATGTGACCCGGATCAAGGAAAAACCTGTCACGGTTTATCCATTCCGGGTCGGCGGGGTCAAAATTTAAAAATTCCGAGAAAAGGATGTGAATGAAATCTGCACCGCCCATTGCTCCTCCGGGATGCCCTGATCTGGCCTTCTCGACCATTGCCATCGATAAGATCCTGATGTTGTCTGCTGCCTTGATATCTGTTACTTTATCCATTTATGATAAATGCTGTTTCGTGTTATAAAAAATAAGATGTAAATATAGATTTCTTTTTTGTAATTTAGCTCAGGTACTGACCCTGAGAAATGATGCAGAAAAATCTGAAAGCCCTGTTAGTCGACGATGAAGAACCAGCAAGGGTTCTGTTGCGGAGACTGCTTGAAGAAACTATGTTTTTCAGCGAAATCGCGGCAGCCTCTTCAGTTGAGGAAGCGCTGAATGTTCTGGAGGATTTTGATCCCGACATAGTATTTCTCGACATCCGTATGCCCGGCGAAAGCGGGTTCCAGGTCGCGGAGAAACTTCATAACTACAGCCAGCAGCCAGGTATCGTGTATGTGACCGCTCATGAACAATATGCACTTAGAGCCGTACGCAGCAATGCCTTCGACTATCTTCTCAAACCGGTTGCAAGGGAACAGCTTTCAGAATGCATCTCCAGGTTCATCACCGCAAGGGATGAAATTAATTTGCATTCATCCCTTGTAAAGCCGGGGGAGATTCTGAAAAGGCTCAACAGGATAAGAATCAATACGCGAAACGGGACCCTTTTTATAAATCCTGATACGATTCTTTTTTGCAGGGCTGAAGGCAACTATACCTCAATAGGTACAGGGGACAAGGAATACCTTTGTACGATGAATATCGGGAGGATCATGGAACAGCTCCCCCTGAATGGCTTTACCCGCATCGGCAGATCTTATGTTATTAATATTGAGTATCTTACGGTGCTGGACAGGAAGGATAACACTGTTACACTAGCACGGGATGACCATTCTGTGAAGCTCAGGATATCAAAACGGCATATTAAGGATCTGGACATGCTCTGACCTATGAAACCCGGCAACAGAATTGTCACTGTCATTCTTTCCCCCTTTCTGCTTGCCCTGGTCCCGGCCCAGGTC
>JALOMK010000107.1 GCA_025455505.1 Bacteroidales bacterium | reverse complement strand
CCGCGTTTTGCTAACGCGGCTCTCTTTCGATCAGGTATGTATTACTTATTGAAATCAGCCATTTCGTGAGGATATTCGTTATTGTCGAGTTTCCTCTTGATCTCCTTGAAGGCCTTAACCGTGTAATCAACATCCTCAAGTGTATGGTTTGCCGTAGGTATGAGCCTTAGCATCACAACATCCCTCGGAACAACGGGGTAGATTACTACAGAGCAGAAGATCCCGTGGTTTTCCCTCAGATCATATATCATCTGGGTTACCTGGGTGAGAGGACACTTCATGAATACAGGAGTCACCGGCGATTCTGTCTTCCCGAGATTGAGGCCTGCATCCCTGAGTCCCTTCTGTAAGGCATTTACAACAATCCACAACTTTTCCTTATATTCCGGGTGAGCCTGTATGAGTTCAAGCCGCTTGATAGCCCCTATAGTCATTGCCATAGGAAGCGATTTGGCGTAGATCTGCGACCTCAGGTTGAAACGGAGGTATGTAACAACTTCCTTCGTGCTTGAAACAAAGCCGCCGATGCCTGCCATTGATTTGGCGAAAGTTGCAAAATATACGTCGATATCGTCCTGTACGCCGAAGTGTTCACCTGTTCCTGCGCCGGTTTTACCCATTGTGCCGAATCCGTGAGCATCGTCAACAAGGAACCTGAAATTGTATTTTTTCTTGAGCGCTGCTATTTTATCAAGCTTGCCAAGGTCACCTGCCATGCCGAATACACCTTCAGTTATTACAAGGATTCCGCCGCCTGTGTTTTCGACAAGCTTTGTTGCCCTCTGAAGCTGCTTTTCGCAGTTTTCGATGTCATTGTGCGGGAACACAAACCTTTTGCCCATGTGAAGCCTGAGTCCGTCCATAATGCATGCATGTGATTCAGAGTCATATACAATTACGTCATGCCTGTCAACTAGCGCATCGATTATCGACACCATTCCCTGGTAGCCATAGTTCAGAAGGTATGCAGCTTCCTTGTGAGTGAATTCAGCTGCCATCTTTTCGAACTTCTCATGCATGGTCGTTTGTCCTGACATCATTCTTGCTCCCATAGGATATGCAAGACCATACTTTGCAGCCGCTTCAGCATCCGTCTGTTTCACTTCCGGAAGGCTGGCAAGCCCGAGATAATTGTTAAGGCTCCATGTGAGAACTTCCTTGCCCCTGAATTTCATCCTGGGAGATATTTCACCCTCAAGCTTTGGAAACATGAAATAACCATCGGCCATTCCTGAGTATTGTCCAAGCGCTCCCTTGTCTGATTTGATCTTGTCAAAAATATCCATGTCTGAGTGTCGTTAAAATTGTCACAAAACTATGTATTCGTGGCAATAAGCCGATACCTATTTATACCTAATTTAAATTTTCAGGATGACGGGTATGCTAAGGTATATCCCGGCGGCTTCCCCTTTTTGCCGCCTGTTCAGAGACCTCGATTGTTGCTGAATCGCTTCAGCACCCGGAAAAGCATAAAGCTGATACTGTAACGAGAGCAGCAGGCACCGAAAGCATCGTAATAATAACATAATAATTGCGTTTTATATCGTGGTTAAAACTTTTTTAGTAATTTTGCGCAACAATTTTCTGCATGAAGATTAATATATTATTTGTCTTTGTACTTGTTTTACTGGTGAGCTCCTGCGGTGAGTATGAGAAGCTTCTCAAAAGCACTGATTATGAGCTTAAGAAGGCGAAGGCAAAAGAATATTATGATGCGCGCCAGTATACAAGGACAACCGAGCTCCTGGGTCAGATACTGCCCAGGTACAGGGCCACTGAGGAGGCTGAGGAGCTTAACTGGATGAATGCCCAGAGTTATTTAGGCATGAAGGATTACTTCATGGCAGGGAGTTATTACAAGCAGTTCATTGAAAACTTTCCCTTCGGGAAGCATATAGAAGAGGCTACCTTTATGGCCCCCTTCTGCGACTATAAGATATCATCCCGGCCTGAGCTTGACCAGCAGAGTACAAGGGAAGGAATTGAGGGATTCAGGATATTCATTACCAGATTCCCTGGCAATCCAAGGGTGGAGGAGGCGAAAACCCTTATAAAGGAGCTTGAGGAAAAACTTGTTGAGAAATCTTACAAGAGCGCCAGGCTGTATTACGACATGAAACAGTACCGCGCAGCAGTTGTTGCCCTCAATAACAGCCTCAGGGATAATCCGGATACAAAATACAGGGAAGAAATGATGTTCCTTAAGCTGAATTCCCTGTTCATGTATGCAGAACTGAGTCTCCCTGCCAAGCAGAGGGAAAGATACCAGGCAGCGCTTGACGATTACTACTCCTTCATGGAGGAATTTCCGAAGAGCACTTATGCCAGGGAAGTAACAAACATATTTGAGAAGACCGAACGCTTCCTCAACAACGGGAAGCCGGCAGTTGAAGAAATAAGTAATCAATAATAATAAATATGGACTACAGAAAATCAGCAGCGCCTTCCACTACAGTAACACGCAATCTCGACCTGATGACTCAGGGAACGGGAAACATTTACGAGACGGTAATCGTAGTTTCGAGAAGGGCGAACCAGATATCAGTGGAGATGAAGCAGGAGCTCAACAAGAAACTCGAGGAATTTGCATCATACAGCGATAACCTGGAGGAAGTATTTGAGAACCGCGAGCAGATTGAGATTTCCAAATTCTATGAAAGGCTTCCGAAACCGACTCTGATAGCTCTCCAGGAACTGGAGGAAAACAAAATATTCTACAGGAACACAGATACAGCTTCGAAGCAGAAATAATAAAACTGCTGCAATGCTAAAGGGAAAACATATTCTTATCGGGGTTACCGGTGGCATTGCCGCATACAAGACTGCTGTAATAATTAGGCTTCTTGTAAAGGAAGGCGCTGAAGTAAGGGTTATCATGACAGAACATGCTCATGATTTCATAACAGCGCTTACCCTGGCCACACTCTCAAAGAATCCGGTATTCACTGACACCTATGACCCTTCGAACGGCAACTGGAACAGCCATGTTGACCTCGGATTATGGGCTGACCTCTTCCTTGTCGCCCCCGCAACTGCCAATACAATGGCGAAAATGGCAACGGGAATTGCAGACAACCTCCTGCTGGCAACCTACCTTTCAGCAAGGTGCCCTGTTTTTGTTGCACCATCAATGGATGCCGACATGTTGAGGCACCCGGCTACAGTGATCAATATGGAGACACTTAAAGCTTTCGGCAATAACATTCTTGAGCCTGCCAGCGGTGAACTGGCGAGCGGGCTGTCGGGAAAAGGCCGGATGGCGGAACCTGATGACATTGTTAATGAAGTCAGGGAATTCTTCCTTAAAAAAAAAAACCTGAGCCGCTCAAAGGCAAAAAAATCCTGATAAATGCAGGACCTACGCGGGAAAATCTTGATCCTGTACGTTTTATAAGTAATCATTCCTCAGGCAGGATGGGCATAGCCCTTGCCGATGCTTCATCCAGGGCAGGAGCTGATGTAACTCTCGTGCTCGGGCCCGTAAATATCAATCCGTCAGAAAAGGGCATTAAAGTTATAAATGTTACAGATGCAGCCTCCATGGCTGAAGCCACACTGAATGAAGCAGCTACATGCGACATAGCAATACTTGCTGCCGCGGTGGCTGATTTCACACCTGAAATTGTTGAAAAAGAGAAGATAAAGAAACAGGGAGAAGGGGAGGGACTGATTTTGAAACTTGTTCCTACAACCGACATCGCAGCCGAAGTAGGGAGAAGAAAGAAGAAAAACCAGTTCGTGGCCGGTTTTGCCCTGGAAACTACGGATGAGATCAGGAATGCAACTGCAAAAATGCAGAAGAAGAACCTCGATATGATAGTCCTTAATTCACTCCGGGACGAAGGAGCAGGATTCGGAACAGAAACCAACCGGATAACAATTATTGACAGGTATAATAATTGTGATAAATTTGAATTAAAATCGAAGGAGGAGGCAGCCTTGGATATTCTTCAAAAAATTGTAACATTGTTAAGGAAACGCAAAGTATGACCAGAGCCAGAATCAGGAACCTTATTTTGTTTCCGGTACTACTGCTTGTTGCTGCTCAGCTTCAGGCGCAGGAGCTTAAGTGCAACATCCAGATCTCGGCCCAGCAGATACAGGGCTCGAACAGGCAGGTTTTCGAAACCATGCAGAGAGACCTCTATGACTTTATGAACAACACTGTCTTCACTAACCACGTCCTCAGTTATGCAGAGCGCATCGAGTGCAACATTCTTATAAACCTTACCGACCAGCTTTCGGCGGATGAGTTCAGAGGCACTATACAGGTGCAGCTTGGCAGACCTGTCTACAATACAACCTATAACTCCACTCTCCTTAATTTTATTGACAATAATTTCCAGTTCAGGTATGTCGAATTCCAGCCTCTCGAATTTGACCCCAACTCTCACAGGTCGAACCTTGTGTCGGTACTTCAGTATTATGCCTATATAGTACTGGGAATGGATTATGACTCTTTCTCCCCTCTCGGCGGGACAGAATTTTTCCAGATAGCTGAGAAGATTGTCACAAATGCACAGAATGCCCCCGAACCCGGCTGGAAACCGTTTGACGGCTCGCGGAACAGGAACAGGTACTGGCTTGTTAAAAACATTCTCGATAAGGAGTATGAGCCTGTCCGGCAGTTCATATATGAATATAACGTCAGGGGCCTTGACCTCATGGAATCAAAGATACCTGAGGCAAGGATAACAATTGAGGCCGCTCTCAGGAAGGTACAGCAGGTTTACAGGAGGCAGCCTGACCCTTACATGTATTTCCTGCAGGTGGTTATGGATGCCAAGACAGATGAGATTGTGAATATCTATTCCCAGGCCTTCCCTGAAGAAAAATCGAGGATACTCCAGATCCTTTCCGAGATAGATCCTGCAAACAAAATGAAGTATGACAAGCTGAGAGCCTCAAACACTCCATAATGTAATACATGCTCCTGAAACTTAACGTCCGGAATTATGCCCTTATCAGGGAGCTCGACCTGGAGCCTGACAAAGGTCTGACAATAGTCACAGGTGAAACAGGGGCCGGGAAATCTATTCTTCTTGGCGCTCTCTCGCTGGTTCTCGGGGCACGGGCCGACTCTGCCGTTCTTCTCGACAAGGAAGACAAATGCATAGTCGAAGGAACTTTCAGGGTGGAAAGTTATGATCTTGAAGAGTTTTTCAATGTCAATAACATCGATTATGACCCGCTCACAACAGTGAGGCGCGAAATAAGCCCTGCAGGTAAATCAAGAGCCTTTGTAAATGACACGCCGGTGACTCTTAATGTAGTAAAGGAACTTGGCGACAGGTTGATTGACATACACTCCCAGCATCAGACCCTGATGCTTCACGATAATTCATTCCAGCTCGGCGTTATTGATTCCTTTGCAGGTAATGACTCGCTCAGGGAGGAGTACAGGAGATGCTATTCGGCTTACAGGAAGCTTGGCAGGGAACTCGAAGATATCAGGGAAAAGGCCGAAAAGAACAGGGCCGATCTTGAATATTACAAGTTTCAGCTATCCCAGCTCGAGGAAGCCGGTCTGAAAATAGGTGAGCAGTCAGAACTTGAATCAGAGCAGGAGATACTTTCACATTCAGAAGAGATAAAAACCGCCCTCACGCGTTCATCAGAGCTATTCTCAGCCGAAGGTCATTCGATTCTTTCCATGCTCAGGGAGGTAAGGTCAAACCTTGCTCGGATCAGGAGTTTCCTTCCCCAGGGCGAAAGCATGCTGGCACGGACCGAGTCTTCTCTTATCGAGCTCGATGACCTTATGTCAGAGATTGACAGGCTGTCATCCTCGGTTGATGCCGATCCGGGAAGACTTGCATATGTGAATGCGAGGCTCGACACTCTTTATGCCCTGATACAGAAACACAGGGTAAAGGACCTTGACGCCCTGCTTGAAAAGAGGGAGGAAATAAGGATAATTGTGGGTTCTATTAATTCGGGTGATGAAAGACTCAGGGAGCTTGAGAAGCTGCATCAGGTGGAGCACGATAAGCTTCTTGCCCTTTCAACTCAGATTTCAGGAAAGCGCAAAGCCGTTATTCCCGAGACTGAAAGACAGGTTACCGAACTGCTCAGGCAACTGGGAATGCCCAATGCCCGCTTTGCAATAGAAATGAAAAACAGCGGTGACTTCACCCCTTCAGGTACCGACCAGGCTGACTTCCTCTTCAGCGCCAACAGGCAGGTGCCTCCCGATAACCTTTCAAGGATTGCATCAGGAGGGGAACTATCGAGGGTGATGCTGAGCCTTAAATCGCTTATAACAAGGAATAATAACCTTCCTACCATAATTTTTGATGAGATAGATTCAGGAGTGTCGGGAGAGGTTGCCGACAAGGTAGGGCAGATACTTTCTTCAATGGGAAGGTACATGCAGGTTATAAATATCACACATCTTCCGCAGGTTGCTTCGCGCGGAAGCAGGCATTACCATGTTTATAAATCCGACACGGAGGACTCAACAATTACACGAGTTCGTTTGTTATCAGACGATGAAAGAGTCATGGAAGTCGCCAGGCTCCTGAGCGGAAGTGAAGTAACCGGCATTGCGGTTGAAAATGCCAGGGAACTCCTGAAGTCAGCTTCAAATTAGTTCATAATTAAATTTTAAAAATGAGAGAAGGTCTGTTAAAAGGAAAAAAAGGCGTCATTTTCGGAGCACTTAACGAAAAGTCAATCGCCTGGCAGGTTGCGCTTAAAGCACATGAGCAGGGCGCTGAACTTGTTCTTACAAATTCACCCGTTGCACTGAGGCTTGGGACAATAAGCGAACTTGCCCGGATAACCGGAAGCACTGTAATTGCAGCCGATGCCACCAGGATGGAGGACATCGAGAACCTGCTTACGGAAAGTATGAAAATCTTCGGCGGTCAGTTCGATTTCATCCTGCATTCAATCGGGATGTCACCCAACGTCAGAAAGGATATTCCATACGAGCAGACGAGCTATGAGAACATGCTTAAGACCTTCGATATTTCGGCGCTAAGCTTTCACCGTGTGCTTCAGACGGCATATAAGCTCGATGCCCTGAAGGAATGGGGATCGGTTGTTGCACTTTCATATGTGGCTGCCCAGAGAACACTTTCGGGTTACAACGACATGGGTGATGCAAAGGCGCTGCTTGAATCAATAGCGAGGAGTTTCGGCTATATTTATGGCCGCGACAGGAGAGTCAGGATCAATACTGTCTCACAGTCACCGACACCTACAACCGCAGGAAGCGGGATTCACGGCTTTGATTCCCTGGTTGACTTTTCCGAAAGGATGTCGCCTCTTGGAAACGCGACTGCTGAGGAATGTGCGGATTACTGCATTTCGCTTTTTTCAGACCTGACAAGAAAGGTAACAATGCAGAACCTTTTTCACGATGGTGGATTCTCGAGCATGGGTATGAGCATTAAGGCAATTGAGCAGTACCAGAAGAGTTTTGAGGAATGCGACTGTGATGAGAAGGAGAAGGAAGAGGCAAAGGCGGGGGGAGCCCGGCATTAAACGTAAGTATATAGACCTATTTTACAAGCGGTT
>JALOMK010000106.1 GCA_025455505.1 Bacteroidales bacterium | reverse complement strand
TAAAGCGATATCAGCATCATTGCAATGCCCATGCTCATCATCTGACCCACCATTCTCATTGTTCCAACCACACCTGAAGCCACTCCGAGATGCTTCTTTTCTACAGAACTCATTATTGCATTCGAATTCGGCGAGGAGAAGAGACCGAATCCGGTTCCCATCAGGATAAGAAGCAGAACTATCATATAGAGAGGGGTTGAGGCGGTGATGAAGCAAAGCAATACAAGTCCTGCCGCCGTTATTCCCATGCCTGCTGATGCTATGATCCCGGGGTTAATCCTGTCAGAAAGCCTTCCGGCTGCCGGGGACAGAAGAGTCATTGCCAGCGGCTGTGCTATCATTATAAGTCCTGCTGAACGTGCATCGAGGCCTTTCAGATATTGCAGGTACAGGCTAATGAAGAAACCTGTTGCACTTGTTGCCATATAGTTAATAAGGGCTGCCATTCCGGAGAACGCAAAGATCCTGTTTTGAAGGATGAGGCGGATATCAAATACAGGATTTGAGACCTTCTCCTCTATAAAAATGAATGCTGCCGCCAGGAGCGCACCTGATGCAATCAGTATCCATCCCGCAGCTGCTGGAAGCTTTGAAAATCCAACCATGAATAGCATTAGCGCCGCTCCATAGACAAGCGAACCAGCCCAGTCGAATTTTTCATGCCTTGCATCGGCCCACTCATCCTTTATCCTTCGCTTAATGAGAATGAGTGACACTATGCCAAATGGCACAAGGAAGGCAAAAATGCTCCTCCAGCCCAGGTACTGGGTTAGAAGACCGCCGATTACAGGGCCCATGGACAGGCCGAGGTAGACAGCCGTGATGTTTATGCCCATGGCTTTACCCCTCTCCCCGGGAGGGAATACGGAAGTAATTATCGCCAGGCTTGTGCCGAATATCATTGCACTCGACAGTCCCTGTGCCATCCTCAGGACAATGAGCGAGGTGATGCTTTTTGAAAATATGATAAGGAAGGTGCTTACAGTGAACAATGCAATGCCGGCAGAGAATATCTTCTTCCTGCCTGCAATATCTGCCAGGCGGCCGAAGGGAAGTAGGAATATTGCAGAAGTGAGAATAAAACTGCTGATTATCCAGCCGAGCTCAAGGGCGTTTGCCTGCAGTTCCTTGCCTATAGCCGGCAAGGCAAGGTTAACAGCTGATCCGAGAAAGGGAGTGAGAAAGGCGGCAAAGGTCGCCACAAGAAGGATTGATCTTTTAGAGGTTCCTCCTTCAGTTGTGAGATTCCTGTCCTGCATGAGCTTTAAAGTACTTTATTCTTTTTCCTTAGTGTCGATAAGTATTGTCACCGGACCGTCATTTACAAGCTCTACCTTCATCATTGCACCGAATTCTCCGGTTTCAGCTTTTTTGCCCGTGGCTTCAGATACAAGCCGTGTAAAAAGCTCGTAAAGAGGCACCGCCTTGTCAGGATGTGCTGCCCTTATATATGAGGGCCGGTTCCCTTTACGTGTCCTGGCATGAAGCGTAAACTGGCTCACAACCAGAATGCCTCCGCCGGTATCAACCACTGAAAGGTTCATTACGCCCTCAGCGTCGTCGAAGATACGCAGCTGGGAAATCTTGGATGCGAGCCATTCGGCATCAGTCCTGTCATCGGAGTCCTCAATTCCAAGGAGTATCATAAGTCCGGGCCCGATGCTTCCGCTTATCCTGGCGCCGACAGTTACAGAAGCCCTGCTCACTCTCTGTATTACAGCTCTCATCTGACACTTGTAAACTGATCCAAATATAGTATTATATTTGCCGCACCTATCTTATCCTGATGGATATAATAACAATTATAGCAATAGCAGCAGGGCTCTCGTTCGACACTTTTGCAGTATCACTGTCGTATGGCGCAGTAAGGAACAAGATCCTTTTCCTGCAGGCATCACGGGTGGCTGTAGTGCTTGCTTTTTTCCAGGGAGGACTGACTGTTGCCGGTTATTTCCTGGGGTCTTTCATATCTGAGGCGCTCAGATCTGCCGATCATTGGATAGCACTGGGGTTGCTGTCGTTCCTGGGGATTAAAATGATATTGGAGGGAGTAAGAAGAGATAATACGCAGGAACTGAAGGATTTCAGCAGCAATGCAGTACTGCTAACGATAGCGGTGGGCACAAGCATCGATGCCTTCGCAGTTGGTATAAGCTTTGCCTTCCTTGATGTGATGATCTGGAATGCCGGCATTCTTATAGGCACGGTGACTTTCCTTGCATCAATGACTGCTATCAGGATTGGCAAATCGGCAGGTGAAATGCTGGGAAAGAGGGCTGAGATCTTCGGCGGACTGATCCTCATAGCAATCGGCATAAAGATCTTTGTGGAACACGCAATCAACTGAAATACTGTACTCAGAGTAGTCGAAGAAGCGAGGAAGCGATATGCTCAGAACGGGATCATCCTTCTCTTTCTGTTCTCAAACACGGCCATTTCGTTATATCCTGAATATCTGAGCAGGTCATATGCCTCGTCAAAATACTGACCTACCCTTGAGGGCATATGAGCGTCTGAATTCACGCAGACAGGAACGCCTTCCTCCCTGAAGATCCCGATAAACCTTCTGTCGGGATAAAAATCGGCAAGCGGCCGGTTCCTGCCGTTCGTGTTTATCTCGAACGCAACATTTCCCTTCTTCATTGCCTTTGCCAGTCTCCTGTAGTGCATCTCAGGATCAGTAGCCGGTTTGTAACCGTAAATTCTTATAAGGTCGCAATGCCCGATTATGTCAAAAAGCCCTGACTCTGCGGCATCGCACACTGCATCGATATAGGCCGTGAACAGGCTGTCAATGCTTTTTCCCTCGTAAAATTCCGGGCCGTAATCAACAGTTCTTTCTCCCATGTAGTGAACCGACCCTATTATATAGTCGACAGGCAGCCCGGCAAGAAATTCGCCAATTTCCTTTTCCCTGCCCTGGAAAAAGTCCACTTCGAAGCCAGTTCTGACTGACAGGCCCTCAGTTATTTTTTTAAGGTTACGGATAGTATCCAGGTAATCGGGGATGCTGCCGCCACTCATAAACCAGTCTTCCTGATCCTTGAAAAGCGTAAGATGTTCTGAAAAACCGATCTCGCTCAGGCCGGCAGCCAGGGCAGCCGGGATGTAATCTGACGGAGAGGAGCGCCCGTCGCTGAAGGTAGTATGAATGTGGTAATCTGTTCTGTAAATCATTGCAATGTCCCGGCGGATTTTTCAGATTCTTAAAAAGGGCGAAAATAGACAATAAAACAAATTCATGTTGATGTTTTAAAGAATGAAAAGCATAATTTTGTGAAAAACAACCTGAGGTGAACGAGAAAAAGGGAGTGTGCATATGCGAGGGATGTGAATTCCGCGACGTGGTATTTTCACATCTTGATGATAATTCAATACAGGATCTCTGTAACCACAAGGAGGAACAGTCCTTAAGCAAGGGCGAGGTTATCAATCATGAAGGGGAAAAGATAAGCAACTTCAAGTATCTGAAGAGCGGCCTTGTTAAGCTGTACAGGCGGACCCCTTCCGGAGATGAGCAGATAATAACGATTACCCGTCCGTTTGAGTTCGTAAGCAACATGAGCATTTTTTCGGAAGAGCGTTACCAGTATTCCGTATCAGCGCTTGAAGATTCGGTTGTATGCATGGTAAAGCTTGAATTCATAAAGGAGCTTTTCCTTAAAAACGGCGGCTTTGCAATGGGGCTTCTCTCGAAGATTTCTGTAATAAATGACAAGATAATAGGCCAGACCCTTGACATTCGCCAGAAAAACCTTGTTGGCAGGGTAGCATATGTTCTCCTCTATTTTACAAGGGAAATATATAATTCAAGAGTGTTTGACCTGCCTGTTTCCCGAAAGGAAATAGCCGACTATATTGGCATGAGCACTGCAAATGTGATTCGAACCCTTTCTGATTTCAAGCGTGAAGGAATCATAAGGGTTTTTGGCAAGACAATTGAGGTGGCCGACATTGAAAAGCTCGAAAATATATCGAGGCACGGCTGATCGTTTTCCCGCCTCCTTCCCCGTCCTGACTGATCAATATCAATAATAACCTCATCGCAATGAAGAAGAATGTTCTTTTTTTCCTCCTGATCTCATCATGCCTTTTCATTCAGGCTCAGCAGTCAAAGACCTCACAGCCAAAAAACTATATCCTGTCGGGGACAAGGCACGGGATCAGCTTTTTCCCGCTTGTGCGTTACGCGGACGTATGTTATGAAGCAGGCGATTCGCTTACATTTGACAAGTATCACACCTATGATGTAATTAACGAATGGATGAGGCGCTGGGCTGCAAAGTACCCTGACCTGGTGGAATTCTATGAAGCGGGTAAAAGTCTTGAAGGCAGAAGCGTTTACCAGCTCACAATTACAAATAAAAAGTCAGGCAGGGACACTGATAAACCGGCGGCGTACTTCGAAGGAGGCCGCCACAGCGGAGAGGTCACTGCCACCGAGTCGGCACTCTGGCTTGCAAATCACCTGCTTACCCGCTATGGCATCGACAGTGCTGTTACAAGGCTTGTCGACACAAAGACCTTTTATATAAGGCCTGTGAACAACCCTGACGGGAATTGCCTTTACCTCAATACAGCACAGAGCAACAGGAGCACCGTGCGCCCGGTTGACAATGACGGAGACGGGCTTCTCGATGAGGATGCACCTGAGGATGTCGACGGAGATGGCCTTATTCTCACAATGCGGTGGAAGGATGAAAAAAAAGGATCCTGGGTGCCGGATACACTCGATAAAACAGGCAGGCTCCTGAGGAGGGTGAGCGAAGGGAAGGGTATTTATTCAACTGCAACTGAAGGATGGGATAATGATGGCGACGGCAGGATCAACGAGGACGGAATAGGCGGACTCGACCTGCACAGGAATTACCCTGAGAACTGGAGACCGTCCTCCGAGGCAAGCGGCAGGGGCTATACCCAGGGTGGCGCCGGGGAATACCCGCTGAGCGAGGCAGAGACCAGGTCAGTAGTTTTGTTCCTGCTGTCGCACCCCAATGTCTATGTTGTAAATTCAATGGATACAAGCGTGCCAATGCATCTAAGACCGCCTTCAACCTCGGGATCGGAAGAAAGAATGTACCCGGAGGACCTTGCCTGGTACAGGAAGTTCGATGAAGCCGGCAAAAAGATTACCGGTTATTCACGCGCCGGGGATGTTTACAACGATTATGGAAGCGGGGAACCTCTGTTCGGCCACGGTCCCGATTTCGGCTATTTTTATTTTGGCGCGATATGGTACGGCGATGAGCTCTGGAACAGCGCCAGGAACAAGGACTATAACGGCGACGGGAAATTTGACCAGGCTGAAATACTCAGGTGGGATGACGAGGAGAACGACAGCATGGGCTTCAGGGAATGGAAGGCTGCAAAGCATCCTGTTTATGGCGAAATTGAAATTGGCGGATTCAATCCAAAGTTCTTTCAGCAGAACCCCCCGGCAAGGCACCTCGAACCCTGGATAAGGAATGAGGCTATGTTCAACCTGTTGATGGCGGAGCACCTGCCCCTGCTTGAATGGAACGACATCAGGGTGAAAAAAACAAAGACTTACAGGGCCGATTCGTCCGATTACCAGGTAACTGTAAGGTACAGGAACTCAGGCAGCCTGCCGACAGCTCTCAGGCAGGCGTATCTTGTAAAGATAGTGCGCTCTGACAGGGTCGTCCTTGAGATAGATACGGCCGGCATAAAAAACAAAACGAAGAGCTTTCTTTTCCTTCCGGGTGAAAAGGAAAAGAGAACAGCGGACCAGGAGTCCCGACAGGGCTTTGGTGATGCCTCATCGCTGTCACTCAGGACAAGCCTTTCAAAGGATGTCTCCTTTACAGGAGGAGGTGAGACAACAGAAGCCGTTTTCGGTATAAGGGTTTACGGAGATGTTTCAATACGCGGGAAGGCAAGCGTAATATCAACGCGCGGCGGAGTGCTTAAGGACAGAGTATTTTCCCTCGACCGGCAGTGAATTATCATATCCCTGTTCTTAGCACATCGCTTAGAGCTTCACGGAGTTCCGGGAACCTGAATTCATATCCTGCAGCCTGAATCCTGGCTGAGGATACCCTGCTGCCATTTAGAACTACATCTGCCATCTCTCCCAGGACCTGTCGTAATATGAAGGCAGGCACATTGACGGGCAACACAGGCCTTCCTGCCACCCGGGCAAGGGTGTCAATGAATTCGCGGTGTGTGACATGAGCGGGAGCAACTGCATTATAGCTACCCGACATTGTATCATCAACAATTGCCTTCAGGTAAATGCCGGCAATATCATGAATATGTATCCATGGCATGTATTGCTTCCCGCTGCCTGTTCTTGCAAGAAAACCGAATCGTGAAGGCAGTAGCATCTTTTTCAGTGCACTGTCGTTCCTTTCAAGCACAACACCCGACCTGATACTGACCGTCCTGATTCCTGACTGCCCGAAAAGGAGAGCTTCTTCCTCCCATTCCCTGCATATATTCCCGAGGAAGTCATTTGCCGGGCCATCATCCTCGCTGAAGATTCTTTCAGAAGTAAGCGACCCGTAGTACCCTGTTGCAGAGGCGGAGATGAATGCCTGTGGAAAGTTGCCGCTTTCAGTCATGACACGGCGTATCAGCCTTGCACTCACAGTGCGGCTTTCCCTTATCTCCATCCTTCTTTGCCGCGACCATCGTTTTTCTCCGATATTCGCCCCGGCGAGATGGACTACGGCAGATATGCCACCGAAAACACTGCTGTCGAGTATTCCCTTTGCGGGATCCCACCTGTAAACCCTTACCTTGCCGAAAGAGTTTGAATTCCTCGAAAGGTGCGCAACGCCATGTCCTTCCGAAAGAAGAAGGGAAGTAAGGTAGCGTCCTACAAGGCCGCTGCCTCCGGAAATAAGAACTGATTGTTTCATTTTCTGCCTGTAATTACAAGATTTTCAACCTCAACAACATTTTTTGGAATAAATTCAAAATGTTTTACTTTAGGGGTCTCAAAAAACTACATCAAATGGTACAAAATAAAAAGCAAAAGAGTATGGCAAATTTAAAAACAACAAAGGGAATTATCGCTATCCTTACAGGCGGAGGTGACGTTCCGGGTCTTAACCCGGCTATCCGTGCAGTGACTATCCGCGCCAACAGGGAAGGTTACAAGGTCATCGGGCTGCGCAGGGGCTGGGCCGGAATAACTGAGCTAATCCGGGATCAAAAAGCTGATAACAGCAATAATTTCCAGGTCCTTACAGATGATATAGTCAACAAGGCAGGAAGAACCGGCGGTACCTTTCTTCACACCTCAAGGACCCGTCCGAGCCACATGCCAAAGGCAAGTGTTCCCGAGCATCTGCAGGACACTTACAATGCAGACATTAACGATCTCACTCCGGAGATAATAAAAAACCTTGAATGGCTGGGCGTTGATTACCTCATCCCGATAGGAGGGGACGACACTCTCTCATACGGAGTTCATCTTTACAAGCAGGGCGTAAACGTTGTTGCGATTCCGAAAACAATGGACAACGATGTTCCGGGAACTGACTATTGCATAGGGTTCAGTACTTGTGTCACAAGGACAATT
>JALOMK010000105.1 GCA_025455505.1 Bacteroidales bacterium | reverse complement strand
TGCCCCTATTGGACTGGAAATAGGGTCGCAGACAGTGGAGGAAATAGCGGTAAGCATTGCCGCCCAGCTCATTAAAGTAAGATCAGGGAAAAAACCGGTCTGAAGGGCCCTTGCAAGACCGCAGGACCGCACGACCGCAGGACCGCAAGACCGCAGGACCGCACGACCGCAGGACCGCAAGACCGCAGGACCGCACGACCGCAAGACTATGTTTATGAATGAGATAAGCGCAATAATCCTGGCGGCAGGGGAATCGAAAAGAATGGGTCAGCCAAAGATGCTGCTTGACATCGGCGGGAAGTCAATGATCGGGAGGGTAGTCGAAAATGTAGCAGGATCCGATGTTGGTGAAATAATTGTCGTACTTGGCGCATATAGCATTGAAATCAGGGCTGAGCTTGAAAATTCGGGTGTGAGATTTGCTGTCAATGAGGCCTACGGCGACGGGATGCTATCGTCGGTGCGCTGCGGCATAGCAGCACTGCCTGAATTGTCCCGGGCCTGCCTTGTTTTCCAGGGTGATCAGCCCTTCATAAGCCCTGCTGCAATAAACAGCATCATAGCGGAATACTTGAGCTCAGGCATGGGAATTGTTATACCTTTGTATAAAGGCAGGCGCGGACATCCGCTTCTTGTTGACAGCAAGTACTTCAGGGAGATACATAAACTCGACGATAACACGGGTCTCAGGGCCTTACCGGAGATGTTCAAGGGTGACGTGCACATGTTTGAATGCAGCGATGAAGCTATTCTTAGGGACATTGACACTTTTGAAGAGTACATTGATGAATTAAATAAACTTAAATGACTATGGAAGAAAAGATCACTTTTAACCTGAACGGAAAGCCGGTCTCAGTGATGGCCGATCCTACCGAGTCGCTTCTCTGGGTCATCAGGGATAAATGCGGGCTTACAGGAACCAAGTTCGGATGCGGTATGGGTTTCTGCGGATCGTGCACAGTCCTGATCGATAATGAGCCTGTGCGTTCATGCTCAATGACTGTAGGTGAGGCAAAGGGCAAAAAGATCGTCACGATCGAGGGTCTTGCCAAAAACGGCAAGCTTCATCCTCTGCAGAAGGCTTTCGTTGAAAACGATGCACTTCAGTGCGGTTTCTGCACACCGGGGATGATAATGAATGCAACGGGTCTTCTGATGAAGAATCCCTCCCCGACAACCCTGCAGATAAAGGAGGGAATGGAGGACAACCTTTGTCGTTGCGGAGCCCATGTCAGAATTATTGATGCTGTGCATGCAGCAGCAAAAGAAATGAAAGGAGGGAAGAAGTGATGAAAAAATCTGATGATAAAAAGACAGTCAAAAGGCAGGGCCCTGCCGGCACCGGTCTTCCAAGAAGGGATTTCTTCAAGCTCCTCGGGGCAGGCATAATAGTATTCTTCAGGCCCTGGGGTGAGCTTGACTTGCTGGGACTTCCTGCAGAGCAGGCACGCACTCTCACCAAGGACTACAATGCTTTCCTCAGCATAGCCGAGGACGGCACTGTGACTATGTTCACAGGCAAGATGGAAATGGGGCAGGGAATCATTACTTCTCTGCCGGTACAGATGGCAGAGGAGCTGAATGTGCCCCTCGATAAGGTAAAGATAATCCTGGGCGACACCGACCTTTGTCCTTATGATGCAGGCACCTGGGGCTCGCTGACGACAAGGCAGTTCGGACCGAGCATGAGGGCAGCCGCAGCTGAGGCAAAGGGCGTCCTGCTTGACCTTGCAGCTGCACAATTCGGTATTCCGGCATCTCAGCTTGAAGTAAAGGACGGGGTGATCACTGATACAAAGAACCCCGCCAACAAGGTTACGTACGGAGCCCTTGCGAAGGGGAAACGCATTGAAAAATACCTCGATGTGAAACCGCAGGCAGAAGACTTTACGAAGTTCAACCTTGTAGGAAAGCCGTATATGCATGTAGATGCAGTTGACAAGGTTATGGGCAAGGCTGTATATACAGGCGACATGAAGCTGCCGGGCATGGTATATGCCAGGATACTGCGGCCACCGTCGCACGGTGCAAAGCTCAGCAAGGTAGATTATTCCGAGGCTGAAAAAATAAAGGGAGTCCAGGTTGTGCGTGACGGCGACTTCATTGGCGTCCTGCACGAAAGTTTCCATGTGGCCTCACTTGCCCTTGACAAGATCAGGGCCGAGTATACTTTCAACGAAATGCCTGTAAATGATAAGACAATATTTGAATGGATACTGAAAGCCGACTCACGGGCAAATGTTGTCAGGACTTCAGGAGACCTGGAAGAAGGCAGGAAGTCGTCGGAAAAGATTTTTGAGTCGGAATTCCACGATCCCTATCTTGCCCATGCTCCCATCGAAACTCACACTGCCCTCGCCCGGTTTACAGACGGCAAACTTACCGTGTGGGCAGCAACCCAGTCGCCCTTCGGGCTACAGGATTCACTTGTAAGGGAGTTTGGCATGACACACGACAAGGTGAGGGTCATCACGCCGTTTGTCGGAGGTGGCTTTGGCGGGAAGAGCAAGTACCAGCAGGGTAATGAGGCCGCAAGGCTGGCCAAACTCTCCGGAAAGCCGGTCATGCTTGTCTGGACAAGGGATGAAGAGTTCTTCTACGATAACTTCCATGCAGCTTCTGTAATTAAAATAAGTTCCGGTATCGATAAGGAAGGCTTCATTAAGTTCTGGGATTACCATGTACATTATGCAGGCACCCGTGGCTCTGAGACTACCTATAATGTCCCTAATGCAAAAACAACAGATTATTCAAGAAACAAGAATGCTCCGGCGGTCCATCCCTTCGATACAGGTCCATGGAGAGCCCCAAACAACAATACTAACACATTCGCGAGAGAGGTTCAGGTTGATATAATGGCGGCTGCGGCAGGCATCGATCCCCTCGAATTCAGACTTAAGAACCTTACTGACCAGAAGATGATCGACTGCCTCAAAGCAGTGGCTGAGAAGTTTGGCTATAAACCGGCAAAAGGACCAAGCGGAAGGGGCATAGGAATTGCCTGCGGAAGCGATGCCGGAACATGGGTTGCGGAGATCGCAGAGGTGAAGGTCGACAGGAATACCGGCAAGGTGGAGGTGCTTAGAGTGGCATGTGCCCAGGATATGGGCCTCTGCGTGAACCCGCAGGGTTCCCTGATCCAGATGGAAGGCTGTATCACAATGGGCCTCGGATATACCTTTGCCGAGGAACTTGTATTTGAAGGAGGCAATATCCGCGACCGCGGCTTTGATACCTACCAGATACCACGATTCTCATGGCTGCCGGGGAAAATTGAAAATGTCATTCTCGACAGAAAGGACAAGGCGCCACAGGGTGGGGGAGAACCTGCAATAATTGCAGTAGGTGCTGCAGTTGCAAATGCGATATTCGATGCCACCGGGGCACGTCTTTACAGGATGCCTATGACACCCGCAAGAGTATTGGAGGCACTTAAAAAAGTGTGACAGGCCTGACTGGCAGCCTAGAATTTATTAATGGCTTCCGGGAAAACGGCTGCTTGAAGCTTCCAGGGGTACGGAAGCTTTCAATAAATGAAAAGGAAGATCAGGGGCAGTATGATACCGATTATGGTTAGTATTGCTCCTCTCTTTGTTATTCCATTCCTTCCTTTCACAAGGAAAAGTCCAGTTATTGTCACAAGTATGAGGGCTACACAATAGATATCGCTGAAATACTTCCACCACACACCAGGGTTATAATGCAGGAAGTTGATCTGGTAGAATAGTGGCCGTTTTGAAATTCGTTCCACTGAACCTTCTCCGGTGCTTACATTTAACTGAACAAATCCTCCGTTGATGAAGATCGTGACCTTGTTTCCCGACGGGAAGTATGAAGTTTTGAATTCCCTGTCAAGCCCTACTTCAGAGAGTATTGACTTTGCCGTTTCATCCGTGAAGGTTGCCCTCGAAACAGGCACGCTGGTTTTGAAGGACCTGTTCTCGAAGACGTAATTCGGGTTCCAGTCGTGCTTGTGGTTCAGGGCTATTCCCGACAAGGCATATATAATTGTAAGCCCGGCAATGAGGTAGCCGATGTCACGGTGAGTAACACGATTCAGTTTTGAGATGTTCATCGTAAGGAAATTAAAAAAGGCCAGTCACGGGACTGACCTTTCTGGTTCATTGGAACTTATTACTGCTTTACTATGTGGCTTTTGTATTCCATAACGATATCAGCAAGCGAAGTCTGTGCAGCGAGAGCTTTAGATGTCTCGCAGGTGTCGGCTGCCATTTTGTTTTCACCCTCGCCGTGAGCCATCTCGCCACCACCCGTCGCTGTTGCAACCGGCTTAGTAACCAGACCTTCAACAACAACAGTGCTTCCGAGTAAGTCCATGGGGAACTTAGGCATGTTTTCGCCTGCCTGGATGAAGAGCCTTACATCGGGATTTTCGCCTACAATAAAGAGCTTCTTGCCGCTGTGGGTGCAGACATGAACAACCTTGCCCTCTACGGCTATTGTCTTTCCAACATATTCGCCCGGGTTCTCGGTAAGGGCGGCAAACTGAACCTGTGCCCCGTCATTTGCTTCTGGTTTTACTGTTGACTCATTGTTTCCTGAGTTGCCGCATGAAGCTGCAAATGCAGCAATAACCATGATTGATAAAAGTCGTCTGATCATACTTTTGGTTTATAATTAATTATTAATCTAGTCATTAAGGAAGCGCAAATCTATAAAAAAATCATAATAATTCAATAGGGCTTTTGTTTTTTCTCTCACAACCTGTAAATACACCCCTGACCAACGCTCCACTCTCCATGCCCGTCGCCCCCTGGCCCCTCCGGCGGAGGGGAATGCATTGCCGCATACCTCATACCGCATACCTTTACGCCGTTTGTCGTATGTCGTTCGCCATTACGCCCCTACGCCTTTACGCCTTTGCCTTTAGTTCAGTTCCCATCCTGGCCTGTACTCCCTTACAAGGTACTTGTTGGCGTCATCGTAATTCGTGATCTTCATTGCTGCGCTGTCGTATTCAACCTTCCTGCCAGCCCTGAGTGCCACCGCGCCAAGGAGAATGGTCTCGGTTACTGGTCCTGCATACAGGAAGCTGCCTGCCGCCTCGGTATTATTCCTGAAAGCCTCTATCCATGCCGTATTTGTATCAGGACCAGCTTCAGCAGGTCCTTTTTCGGGAGTGACAACCTTCTTGTCGGGCAGCCAGGTATAGAGCACAGGGTTCTCTCCCCTGAAGCCTGCAATAATCCTGCCCTTGTCACCGACAAGCATCATACCTTCCCTTTCGAATCCTTTGCCGGTTGCTGCAAGCTCATCGGGAACTGCAGGCCTTATACCGCCATCATACCAGAATAGTTCGAAGGCAGGTAGTGTTTCCTGTGCGCCGAATTTAAACCTTACAATGCATGAAAGCGGGAATGCAACGTCGTTCCTCACGCCCATTGAAACATTGTCCTTAACCGTGCAGGTGGTTGTTGCATAAGCCTCGGCGCTCGAAGCAGGAGTTTTTATTCCAAGTGCCAGGAAAAGCGGGAAGAGGCTGTAATGTCCCATGTCGGCTATGCTGCCTGCTCCGAAATCGTACCAGCCGCGGAATACGGCATGGGTATATATGGGGTGATAGGGCCTGTCGGGTACAGGACCAAGCCATAGCTGCCAGTTGAAATCCTTAGGCACCGGAACATTCTCGGTTGGATTTGCCTGCCACTGCGGCCATACGGGCCTGTTCGACCAGTTGTGAATCTCCTTTAGAGTACCTATCTGCCCGTCGGCAATCATCTTTTTGATCTTCTGGTTGTCGGGCTTGTGGCTCCATGCAAGAAGATGGGTTTTCATTCCGGTGCTTCGGGCAGTTTCTATCGTGAGCTTCGCCTCCGACATCCTGTTTGCAATCGGTTTATGAGTAACAACATGCTTCCCCTTCTTCATCGAGGCAATTGCAACAGTTGCATGAAGATGGTCGGGCGTCATGATTTTTATTGCATCGATATCCTTTTCTTTTTCAAGCAGTTCCCTGAAGTCCTCGTATGATGCGCAGCCCTTGTAGGTACCTGAAGGAAGGTTTTTTCCATAGTATTTCTGAACGAATTCCTGGCCTATGTCGCGTCCGCCCGGGATGCCCTTGATTGTCTCACCCCAGCTATTGTCGCCAAGTCCCCTGCGGATGTCATTCCTCACGCCGTTGAGAGACCAGTCGACGTAGTCGGTTGTGAACTTGTTGGGATCGCAAACAGCCACGATCTGGAGCGCGGGGTTTGCAATAAGCGATACCATTTCCCTCATTCCCTGAGTTCCGCAGCCGATGTAGCCTACGTTAAGCTTGTCGCTTGGGGCTATGTAGCCTGTTCCTCCCAGTACCTTCCTGGGTATTATTGTTATTGCAGCAGATGCTGCCGCAGCTGTTCCGAGGAAGCGCCGCCTGTTCAATTTGTCTGATCCTGCCATTTTTATTAAGGTTAGTGTATTTGTTTGTCCTGTTTCCGTCCCGCTGCCTTGAGGCAAAGAGGCGGGACCCTGTTTAAAGAGAATTGATGAATGCCGCGCTTCCCGCGAAAGTCTCAGGATCCATTTCAACGAAGATGTTCTTCGCGCCTCCCTTCTTCACAGCAGCGAAGAACTCATTCCAGTCGACAATTCCCTTTCCAAGGACTACCGATTTCTTTTCGCTTTCCGACCAGTCGGCAAGGTGAGCGGATATGAACCTTCCGGGGTATTTATTGAAATAATCGGCTGCCTTGTAGCCGATGCTGACAACGGCAACCTGGAACTGCATCTTCACAAGTTCAGGATCGAACTGCTTAAGAAGCTCATCGTATATCAGAACGCCGTCGATCTTGCCAAACTCTCCGTGATGGTTGTGAAAGCCTGTCTGTATTCCGGCAGCCTTTGTCCTCGCGCCTATGGCGTTCAGTTCGTCGGCGGCTTTCATCCAGTCGCTCATAGTTGCCTTTGCCGGCAGCCCGAAGCTCGACAGTATCATCTGTTTCTGCCCGGTTTCGGCAGCGAATGCTATCCTTTCGTCGAGGTTGTTCCTCAGCTCATTCATTACATAATGGGTGCTTTCGAGTTTCAGGCCCGCATCTTCGACTATCTTCTTCATTTCGGCCGCCTTCATATTCGCCAGGGGTGCGAAACCGGCCATGGCGTACCCGGGGGCTGAGCACATCTCGACGGTTTTATAGCCCAGTCCAGACATTTCCTTAAGAGTGCCGGGGAAATCCTTAACAAGTTTCTCCCTGATAGTCCATACCTGGAAGCCTAGCGGCATTTTTACCTTTTTCATTTCACCGGCAGAAACTGTACCGGCCATAAGATTCCGGGAAAGCAGTGCGGAACCTATCCCGAGGGCGCTCTTCCCCAGGAAATCTCTTCTTGTAATTCTTTTCATAATCTGGTCAGGAGTTTGTTTGTTATGGTTCCCGTCAAATGAAAAAATCAGATTCGTCCCTTACAAGCAGGAGGGATGCACTTAAGCTGCTTGGCGCAGGTTCAGCTGCCGGCATGCTTGGTCTCTTCGGCTCGCCTGAGGCCAGGGCTGAAGCATACGTCAGACCATCATACGCTGCAGGCATGGCGCCGCTGAAGATAAAAAGTGTAAAGGCGATTGCAACGGCGCCTGCCGGCTCAAACCTCATTGTTGTCAAGGTGGAGACAAGCGAGCCAGGTCTCTACGGACTCGGTTGCGCAACCTTCACCCAGAGGGCCGAAGTTGTGATTACTGCTGTCAATAGCTATCTTAACGACCTCTGTACTGGAAAAGATGCTGACAATATCGAGGATATATGGCACAGCGTCTATGTAAGTTCCTATTGGAGGAACGGGCCGGTTCTCAACAATGCCCTGAGCGGCCTCGACCAGGCGCTGTGGGACATTAAGGGCAAAAGAGCCGGTATGCCGGTGTACCAGCTTCTCGGAGGAAAGTCGAGATTTGCAGTTCCGTGCTATACACATGCAAGCGGCAGGACAATAGATGAGGTTGTCGCCTCGGTTCAGCGGTTCATGGAGCAGGGCTTCAAACACATCAGGATCCAGCTGGGAGGCTATGGAGGCGTTGGTACCCTGGGAAACAAGCCTGACTTCAGGGAAGCCGGGTTCGGAGGTACAACCGACCAGTTCATGGACCAGAGGGCCTACCTGAACTCCGTGCCGAAAATGTTTGCTGAAGTGCGCAGGGTATGCGGCGACCAGGTAGAGCTGCTGCACGACATCCATGAGAGGGTTCAGCCGATGGATGCAATCAATCTTATAAAGAACCTGGAAGCGTATAATCCTTTTTTCATAGAGGATCCGTTTTCGCCCGAGAACATGGAGTGGTTCAGGCAGCTCAGGATGACGACTTCCGTTCCCATTGCGATGGGAGAGCTCTTCAATAACATCAACGAGTTCAAAATGCCGATGGTGAACCAGTGGTTCGACTTCATAAGGGTTCATGTTTCCCAGATAGGGGGCATAACGCCAGCGATGAAGATTGCCCGTCTCGGTGAATGGTTCAATATCCGTACCGCATGGCACGGTCCGGGCGACGTATCGCCGGT
>JALOMK010000104.1 GCA_025455505.1 Bacteroidales bacterium | reverse complement strand
CCGGAGGCGTTGAGAATATAATAAAGTACTGCAAGGAAGCCGGCCTCAGCAACATTGAGCTGATGAGCACAGACCTTGAATCGTACCTCGGTGCACCGAAAAACCCCATGCAGGGAATGGCAGGAGGCGGTGGAGGACAGAGGCCGCCGCAGGCAGCAGGAGCGCCACCGGCAGGAGCCCCCGGAGCACCACCGGCAGGAGCCCAGCCGGGCGCAGGTGCACAGCAGCGTCCCCAGAGAACACCGGAACAGGAGGCTGCAATTGCAAAATTCAACGAAGACATGAAGAAATGGCGCCTTTCTCTTCCGATGTCGAAGGTTGAAGAGGCAAAAAAACTTTTCAAGGACAACGGGATCAGTGTTCATATTGTCAAGTTCTCTCCGGCACGCTGGTCGGATGAGGAAATCGATTATGCCTTTAAGGTTGCCAAGGCAATGGGCGCCAAAGGTGTCACAGATGAGATAAGCGAAGAAGCTGTAAAGAAACTGGCTCCATTTGCAGAGAAGCACGGAATGTATGCAATCTTCCACAATCACATGCAGTTTGCACAGGAAGGATTCAGCTACGACCCCTTCCTGGCAGTTTCAAAAGCAGTGATGATGAACTTCGATACCGGCCACTTCTTCGGATCAACAGGTCTGCACCCGAATACAATTATTGAGAAGTACCACGACAGGATCTTCAGCATTCACATGAAGGACAAAACAGGACCGAAAACCACTCCTCCCAACACAAACCAGGTATGGGGACAGGGCGAAGCTCCCGTTGCCGACGTGCTCCTTCTTCTCAAGAAACAGAAATGGCCGATCAATGTCGACATAGAGCTTGAATATGAGATAAAGCCGTGGTCAAATGCAGTGAGGGAAACAAAACTCTGCGTTGAATTTGCAAGACAGATACTGATCTGATATTCAATCCGGATCTGTAAGAGTTATTTCTTCTTACATATAATTAGTTCACAGGGGAGATGCTTGTTATAAGTTATCTCCCTTGTTTATTTTAATATTCCGTAGTAAACCATGAAGCCTATAGGCCTGTCCTGTTTAACAGCCCGGGTATGGTTGTATTGCATGGATCAGGCAGAAAGGAAAGCAGACGCTTTTGCAAAGATCCGGCTGAAGGCATCATCAACCGGTTTGTTCAGATCATCTCCCGCGACAGGAAAGGGAACCTCATGACTGTATTTATAGGGAAGATCGAGTATTTCAAGACGGGCCGCGGACTTTCTCCTGTTAAGCCGCATTGTTTTTTCAATTCCGGAAGGTGGGATAACCCTGTCATCAGAAAGACTGATGCAGGAGCACCTTTCCCCCAGTTCTCCCAGGCGCCTTTCCCTGTACTCCGGCAGCCGGGCGTAGTCGATCATTGAACGGAAGGCAAGCCCTGTGCTGTCGGAATTGAGATATTCAGCAAGAGGACCCTTCCTTCCTATGTCATCTTCGAAATTCAGCAGGAAGTAACTGTAAAGCCTTTCGAAGGCCATACTGTCCATAATAAGTTTCGATGTGCCTTTCATATTGCTGAAGACCGAGCCTCCGCAGAACATGAACAGCTTTGACCTTTCAAAGAGCCCGCCGGGATTGCCAATAAACAGTATCTGGGCAAGGAAGGCTCCGATCGAATAGGCAAATACATTCACCTGGCTTCCGCCAGGAACATAAGGGTGCCTGCCGTCACGTATCTGCGACATGAGTTTTACGAGGTCACTGACAGTCTGGTGTCCTGAATTGAAGAACCTCATCGGATCCTCCGAAAGCCTGCGACTCAGGGCTACATTTGCAAAACTGGCCATCTGTATTGCCTTTCCGCTGCCGATCCTGGCACTTACCTTGTCCGACATGGCCCGCGGATTGCTCCATGCTGCAGGGGACCGGTTGATATGAAACGAGATCGGGAACATTATCACATAGCTCCCTGTTGAGAGTGAAAGGGAATAGGCCCAGGAAAGATACTTGACCCAGCTTCTCTCATTCAGCCCGTGGAGAAGGATAATTACCTTCTTTGTGCCCGGATCAGAAGGAATGAATACCGGATATGTAAAGGATGTATTCTCGCTGAATTCATAATCGCTGCAGTTTATAAATCCCTTATCCGCATTCTCGGATATGAATGACGGATTCCTGATCTTGATCCCTGACCCGGATATGTCATTCACCTCTCTCCCGGTCCCGAAAAGGTCTCTCAATTCATTGAAAAGTGAAGTATATCCCATCTGATTCTTTCTGCGTATTTCCGCAAAGGAAAGCCCGCAGAACCGCTTTCACAAATATTAGTGCCCTGCGCCGGGTCGCAGGGACGGAATCAGATTATCCGTGACAAAATACTGCAATACGTGACAGAATTCACTCACCACGGGGAAGTGAAAAAGAATGATTGATAGCTTGTGACCTAAAAAGAATTACTTTTACGCTTATCAGTACCTGGCACATGTCATATATTCAAAAACAATTACCGGAGTTTCTGTATGACAAAAGGGATATAGTCCGCCTGATTATCTTCACCTCTCTGTTTGCACTTGTTTTCATAAATATCTATTCGCCTTTCGGAGCCGACAGGTGGTTCGATGTTACAGAACTTGAATTCCTTACCTATTCCAGTCTTGTAATACTCACAGGTGTTCTTGTCGTTGTAATCAGCAGGGTGGTAATGTATTATGTCTGCAGAAAACACACCCTCCTTATCTGGCAGTACCTCGTATGGATCTTCGCCGAAATAGGCCTGATGGCCTTGTTTTATGCGATATTCCAGAAGGCTGTCCTGAAAGATCCCAGATACTTCCTTGACCTTTTCGAATTATCTGCAAAAAACACAGCCCTTGTACTCCTCCTGCCCTATTCAGTAATGTGGCTATATTTTTCATGGCGCGACAAGAAGAATGAAATTGAAAGACTCGCCGGGCTGCAGGCATTTTCAGACAATACGAGGGACATGATACCCTTTTATGACGAAAAATCTGTGCTTAAATTCTCAATAAAAAAGGAAAACCTGCTTTACCTTGAATCGACAGAGAATTACGTAAGCATCTGCTACCTTAACAAGGGAAAAGTCTCGAAATACCTCCTTCGCGATACTATGAAAAGAATGGAGGAGAATTTCGCTGGCAGCGATATAATAAGATGCCACAGGTCATATATAGTTAACTTCGATAAAGTTAAGGTCATACGCAAGGACCGGGACGGGTTGAGGCTTGAACTTGACACACCATCGGTTCCTGATATCCCGGTCTCCAAAACATATATAGAGAATGTAATGCATGCATTCACAAATTAATCCAGGACATATTATCTGCGGAAACTGCGGGCTGGACTTTGAAAGGACAAAGGAGTTCAAACATTGCTCCAACTGCTTTGCATGCACGGCCTGCGAAATTTACTACTGCCCCGGCTGTGAACATGAAATCGTTATTACCCCTGTCAGAAAAGCCGGTGAAGTCCCCGGTCCGGCCAAAAACTGACCTCTACGCTGACATGCAAGACCTGAAAGACCTGCAAGACCGCATGACTGCATGACTGCAAGACCGTATGACCGTATGACCGCCACTGGCAACCTTAAAACCGCATTTCGCCGATTTTATATTTACACCTCCGCTGCACAAGTTACTTTTGATACAGGTAAAGCAAAAAAATAACAAAGACAAGAAAATGTCATGGAGAAGAAAGTAGTAATAATCGGAGGAGGAGTAGCCGGGCTGTCAGCCGGGATATATTCGCGCCTCAACGGTTTCGATACTGAAATCATTGAAATGCATTCAATAACAGGAGGCCAGTGCACAGCCTGGAAAAGAAAAGGCTACAGGTTCGACTATTGTCTTCACTGGCTGGTGGGTACCAGGAAGGGACCATTCAACGATATCTGGAAAGAGACAAACGTTTTGAATGACTCCGTCCGGATAATTGACCATGAGATACATACTAAGGTCTTTAACAGTAACGGAAAGGAGTTCATTATATATACAAACCTTAACCGCTGGGAAAAATATCTCTGTGAACTGGCTCCTGAGGATGAAGCTGCAATAAAGAAAATGTGCAGTGATATGCGTAAATCGGAATTCCTGAGCCCCTACTCGGATCCACCCGGGCTCAGAAACCCATTCAAAGCAGCCGCATCGATGCTTGGAATGCTGCCGATTATGGTTCTCTTCATGAAGTATGGCAAGAAGAGCTGCAAGGATTATTACGGAAGCTTCAACTTTAAAAACAGTGATCTTAAAACCTTCTTCGACAGCATGTACGGCACACGCGACTTTTCCGCCCTGGCCTTCATTATGATGTTCGCATGGTTTAACCAGAAGAATGCAGGCTATCTTGTGGGAGGATCACTACCAATGGCAGAGAGAATGACAGAGAAATACCTGGCACTTGGAGGGAAGCTTTCAACCCGCAAAAGAGTTAAAAAAATCCTCGTTGAAAATAATATTTCAAAAGGAGTGGCTCTCGATGATGACACACAAGTTGCTGCTGATTACGTAATCAGTGCTGCCGACGGACATAACACCCTGTTCAATATGCTAGGGGGGAAATACCTGACAAAGAAAATAAAAAATGCTTATGACAACTGGGAACTCTTCACTCCCATTGTACAGGTCTCATTCGGAATAAACGGCATTGTCCCCTCTGATTCTCCGAATGAACTTCACATGGTTCCCGATTGCAAGATAGGCAGGACAAAAACCACAAACGGTTACTCATTCATGAACTACCAGTTCGACCCTACGATGGCACCTGATGGCAAAAGCGTAATCGTTATGAGATTTGAGTCGCCATGGGAACTATGGAATGACATGAAGCCCGAAGAGTATGAAAACGAAAAAACTAAGATTGAAGAGGATGCCAGGGCCCTTCTCCTGAAACACTACCCCGATCTGAAAGATTCAATAGAAGTTGCAGATGTTGCCACTCCTCTCACGGATGTCAGGTACACGGGAGTCTGGAAAGGATCATATGAGGGCTTCCTCCCTTCGAGTAAAAACCTTATGGACAACATCCCTCCCACTCTTCCCGGGCTGAAGAAATTCTACATGGCCGGGCAATGGCTGTTCCCAGGCGGGGGACTTCCGCCGGCAGGACAATCGGGCAAGTGGGCAATACAATATATCTGCAAGGAAGAAAAAAAGAGCTTCAGAACGAAATAACAATTATTCCTCTTCAACCAAAAAATGGTTAAATTGGCAGAAATCATGGCTGCAGGGACCTATGCCTGCAGTCAGCCAAACCCATCATATTATGGACAGGAGAGGATTCATTTCGAAATCTGCTGCTGCCGGTATGGCGTCAGCGATGGCAGCACCGGCAGCATTCGCCGGCAATGAAGATCCGGATATCAGGTCAAGGTTTGGGAAGCTCGACAGAATCCTGAAGCAGCCTGTATTCAGGAAGCACTTATTCAGCTCCCCGGTTATAATTGATACTCTCGACCTGCTCGTATCTGGCAGCAGTTATATCTGCAGGGTCAGGTCGAAGGATGGTGCGGAGGGTATTTCAGTGGCGCACAACGATATCTCGTTCCTGGTCCCCATATTCCTCAGGAAATTAAAACCCTTCTTCCTCGGGCAGGATGCGAGGGAGCTCGATCTGATAATAGAGAAGGTTTACAACTTCCAGTTCAACTTCAGGTATAACGGGATAGCTCTCGGAATCCCCCTTGCGACAATCGAGTTTGCAATACTCGACATGATGGGAAGGATAGCAGGCCTGCCTATGGGACAGTTAATCGGGGACCTGCACAACACAGAGGTGGGTGTCTACTGCGCCACAGAATTCAGGGAACTTCCGCTTGAGGAGCACTTTGCAAAGATTGACGAAGCTGTGGCGGAATACGATTTTAAGGCGCTTAAGATCAAAATCGGTTATATGTTTGCCGGCAGCCGCAACATTCACGACAAGGGACTGCCGGGAAAGTCGGAGAAGCTCATACCAATGGTAAGGAATAAATACGGAGAGGGATGGAGCCTCTACGCTGATTCGAACGGATACTACGATGCAGAAAGCGCCATTAAGATCGGCCGGCTTCTTGAGGAGTATAAATACAGCTACTTTGAGGAACCTGTGATGTTCGACAATTTCCTTGAGATAAAAAAAGTGTCGGATGCTCTTACACTGCCTGTCGCGAACGGCGAACAGGACAACAGCTTCTACAATTTCAGATGGCTTATTGCAAATGACGGTATTGAGATAGTGCAGCCCGACAATTATTATTTCGGCGGATTCATACGGTCGATGAAGGTTGCCCTTATGGCACATGCCTTCGGAAAAGCCTGCACTCCTCACATGTCGGGAGGAGCACTCGGATACCTGTACAACATTCACTTTGTATCAGTCTTGCCAAATGCAGGGCAGCACCATGAATTCAAGGGTCTCGGAACCCAGGTTCAGTTCAGCTGCCCGACATCGCCACTTAAGGTCAATGCCGGAAAAATAAAAGTCCCGACAGGCCCCGGCAACGGGATAGACATTGATCCTGACTTCATCAACAGGCACAAGCCATTGTGAAAGCAGCATAATTATGACATATCATTTTGTGATATACTCATTCTTCCTTGGCATCGGAATCATTTCAGTGCCGGATATACCTTTACCGGCACCTGACCTTCAGGAAACAAATGCAGAGAATCCTCTTCTTAACGGCCGCATCTGGAGGAACCAGTACACCCGGACCCAGGGCAGCCAGTTTCTGTTTTCGGAGGGTTTCATCAAGGGATCCGTATGCTTCAACAACCGCTGGTTCGATGACCTGGATCTTAAGTACGACGCTGCAAATGATGAGCTCATACTCAAAGTTGAATCCTACCCCCTGATAATAATGAATAAGGAAATGGTTGACAGCTTCAGGCTTCATACAGGCAAATCGCATACTTTCTTCAACGCAGGAAACGATACCACAAAGCTGTTATATGGATATGTCAGCGTGTTATATGACGGACCAACAGCCCTCTATGCAAAGTATTTCAGGAAAATTCAGCCTCTTGCAGTTGACGGGATCTTTGATCTTTTTGTTGAGGAACAGAAACTTTACCTCATGAAAGATATGCAGGTGCTTACGGTTTCGGGAAAGAGAAAGTTCCTTAACCTCCTAGAAGACAGGAAGAAGATAATTAAGAAATATCTGAAAGACAACAATGTAAAGGCAGATGCAAAGCATCCTGAAGGCTATGCCCTTGCTCTCGGTTTTTACGACAGGCTTAAAAATGACACTGAATAAGGCAAAAATGAAAACATGTTACATGTCTCTTTAAACACCTGAATGAGATGAAGAAGACGGCGATTGCGGCAGTTTTTTTCATACTGGTGACCTTTCCTGTATCCGCCCAGGACAGTCTGCGTGTCGGATGGGAGTACCGGGGACAGTCCTTTGCGGCATTCACCAGGGAGGCTGAACAGAGCTTCAGGATTCATTTTCTATATAATGAGCAACACGTAACTGATATCATAGCAGGAGATTATGGCGATAATCCTCTTTTCTTTACGGTACTGGATTCATTATTCAAAAACAGGAATATATACTTTTACAGGGCCCCGGGAGACAATATCATTCTTACAAGGGATTTTGCAATAAGGGACCTGAGGTCAACAATACAAGCCAGGCAATTATTCA
>JALOMK010000103.1 GCA_025455505.1 Bacteroidales bacterium | reverse complement strand
CGGCGGCCAGGAGGGAAATGGAAAGGACTCCCGGTATGCGTATAACCCTGCCTTATATCGCTGATGAACGCATATGCGACGCTTTGTTCAGGGATGAGTCGTAAAGTGTACTCCTCAGAACTTCCCCGAGTTAAGCATGTCGAGCATGCAGTTTTCAATTACTGAGATTCCTTTTTTTGCTGCAAGTTCAGCAAGCTCGGGGTTTGAAGTTCCCGGATTGAATATAATCCTAACTGGTTTGAGAGAGAGTAAGGTCTCATAGAAATCTTCCTGGTTCACTGCACTCATATACATGGATACTGTATGAATGCCTTCTATATCTCCCGGTATCTCCTTCAGAATTGCGGTATCACCTATCATCCCCTCTCTCCTGCCAACGGCTATTACTGGTATTTCTCTGCGCTGCAGGCTTTTAACTGCCCTGTAAGAATACCTGTCAGGGTTTGGGCTTGCACCAAGGACAAGAGTCTTTTTCATCAGGATCATATATCTATTTTGCCGACAGGAGGACAACGGCAAGAGCAACAATGCCTTCGCCTCTTCCCGTGAATCCCATCTTTTCAGTAGTGGTTGCCTTAATGCCGACACAATTCTCAGGAAGACCTGTCACTGAAGATATTGCCTTCTTCATTTCACCTGTAAAGGAGGATATCCTTGGCTTTTCAAGACATACAGTGCTGTCTATATTAATCAGGCTGAATCCTTTCCCAGCAACAAGCCTGCATGTTTCGGTTAGGAGTTTCTTGCTGTCGATATTTTTGTAGGCCGGATCATTGTCGGGAAAATGGAAACCAATGTCATTCATTCCGGCAGCCCCGAATATTGCATCGCATATCGCATGCAGAAGTACATCGCCGTCGGAGTGGGCTACACAACCTGTAGCAGAAGGGATCTTTACACCACCAAGCCATAAATCAAGGCCTTTCTCAAGTTTGTGAAAATCAATACCCTGCCCGATGCGGATGTTCATTTCACTTAGCGGCTTGCATTACGAAGTGCATTGAAGTCGAATGATATCGAAAACCTCAGGGTTCTTGCAAGAGGATGATTCTGAGCGAGTGGCATCAGGTACGAGAAATCAAGCGTGAAAACTTTCAGCCTGAAGCCTGCTCCTGCTGTAAAATACTTCCTGTTTCCCTTTGTTTCGTGTTCGTGAAAGTATCCTCCGCGTATTGCGAACTGGTCATTGTACCAATACTCGAGACCGGTGGCATACATAATTTCATGCAGTTCCTCTGATAATCCTCCCGGGGCATCGTAAAATGACTGGAAGATCGCAACAGGTACTGATACGTTCGGATCCTTACCGGCAATTATCTCACCGCTGCTGTTATATTCGGGAGGTGTGGGAACGAGCAGTTTATTTAGATCCAGGGTGAGTGACAACTGGTTATAGGAGTCGAAGTTTATCGACCACGAGGAACCGATCCTCATGTTCATCGGTATGAAATCGGATGTCTGTGAATCGGAATAGCTCATCTTCGAGCCTATATTTGAAAAGTTCAGGCCGAAAGCCAGTTTTCCGTCCTTGCTTCCCATTTCTATATCCTTCTGGTAATATCCTGCAATGTCAGCGGCAAATGAAATACCTGGTTTGGTCGCAACACCTCCCGAGTATGAGCCACCGGTGAGATTCGAATAAATAAATCTGAAGGCGATACCCCCTGACAGGTTTTCAGTGAAAAGCCTAGAATATCCGAGATCTATGGCAAATTCATTTGGTCTGAAGGTGCGTTCCAGATTCCCGAATTCATCGGTGAACGGGACGTCTCCAAGTGATGAATAGATAAGGCTCGAGGCAATCACCTGCTTGCTGTCGATCCTCTTATATCCTGACAGATAGGCAATATTTATATCGGGAACAAGATTCCTTAGCCAGGGTGCGTACGACATCCCTACACCTCCGTTTCCGTCGATGAAAACATATTTTCCTATGTTCCAGTGCATGCTGTACACATCAGGAGAGGTTGCAACACCCGCATCACCCATGCCTCCTGACCTGGAATCGGGGGCAATAGTCAGAAAGGGAACTACTGTCTGAATGGCGTTTAATTCGTCTTCCGATTCCTGTGCACTGACAATGGCTACTCCTGACAGAGCTGCCAGAAGCAGTATTATTGCGATCGCCTTCTTATTCATATTCTGGTGATTCTTATCTTTCTAGGTACTACGATTTTGTAAATATATAACACGAAACGGGCTGCTTTATTGTGTGTCTTTCATAAAATGACTAGCCGGCCTGAGGCAGTGGCCTTTTCCCCGCTTTTAGTTTTAACAGTCAATGAATAAATATACAAGCCCCTTGCTGCCCGGCTCCCTGAGGCTGTTGTGCCATCCCAGATAAGTGGCGGAATTGAATAACTTCCGGCATCTGCCGTCGTCACTATTTCAGCAATTTTCTGACCGCCGTATGAATAAACAGCCAGGTATATCTCCAGTTCTTCCTGCGGCCTGTTATGACCGGCTGAGATTCTTGTCTCGTCAGTGAAGGGATTCGGGTAGTTGATAAGGTCCGAAAGCATGAACCCGTCCTCAGCCATTACTACAAAGAGCAGTTTGCCTGTCGAGGAGTTGTTGAAATTGTCCCAGGCCTTGAGCGTGATCGTATGCTGCCCCGGTTTTAGGCCCGTGATATCATATTCCACTTTTCCCCTGCTGTATGAATTCAGGTCATTTTCGTAATAACTGTTCAGAACTACTGAATTTGAAACATCCCCGTCCAGATAACCTGAAATGTCGTGTCCTATCCCTGCTCCGGTTGTGTTAATGCCTCCCTTGTCTTCAAGAATTGCGAGGAGCCTCGGATTCTCGTCTGTTATTCCCCCCTGCCTGAAAAGCGTGTCATTCATGAACAGCTTTATTTCCGGACCTGTTGTGTCAGCTTCAACTGAAGCGGAGAAGCCACCCACTACTATATCGCTGAAGTTCCCGTTCATATCCCTGGTTCCGTCCCCGGCATAGTAGCTGACAGATCCCTTTCCAAATGAATAGTCAATATCCCGGGGCATCAGGAAAGTGAAACTGAACCTTCCGTTGGTGGCCAATGTTTTTCCGCTGAACAGGATGTTGTTACGGAGCTTGAATTCTACCTTCTGCCCTCCGTCGTTTGCAAGTGTTTTTACCGAAGCATCCTTGTCATAAACGAGCGGCCATATTGTTCCGTTGAAGTCATTCATTATTTCCCCTTTAAGGTCCTCAATGTGGCCCGACACAGTAACAAGTGAGAGGGCCTTGAGGCTGTCGATTCCGTCCGATACATGAACGTTGTTTATTGAATCTGTCACTACACGCCCGTGCCAGGGGTACGATAAGCGTAAAGCGGGATCTCCGAGAAGGGAGAAGTTCCTCTTGTTCGACCCGTTGCCTGACTTGTTCTTGGCAATCCTTATAATGTCTCCGAGCCTGAGGGCCTTACCTTCCTGATCGCGGTCAAAAGCCGCATCAAGGATATTCCTGTTGAGCGTGTAGTTCGGGGCTGAATAAACAACGCGTGTTGTTGACATAAGTGCTATTGCCCCGCCTTCGCGGCTCAGAAGCACTGACTCACCGGCTGATGTCCTGGGTATGAATTCCTGTGTGACAAGGTTATATTCAGCATCATCAAACCTGCTGAATTCACATGTGGCAGTTATGAAGAGTGGCAGTCTCGATCCGTTTTTCCATGAGTTTATATCCTCTGTCCTTATAACTCTTTCATGAGCAAGCCCGCTCTCGTTGCCATGTCCAATGTAGTTAAATATCAGGCATCCGGCATTTATGCGGTCATTAATAGCCTTGTTCACGTCGGGGTACGACTGTCCGTTTGCAGATGTTTCCTGCCTGAAAGCATCGAGATAAATCTTGCTTATCCCGAATTCGGGCACACTGTCGGTAAGCAGTGCAGACAAGCCTTCCGCATCTGACAGGTGTATGTTCCCGTCCTCATCATCGGCTGTAAGGCAGATTATGTTCTTCCAGTCCCCCATTCCGGACGGGCTCATATACTTTCTGATCTTTGAGATTATTGTTCCTGCCTGAAGGGTATCGGTAACCGGAAGCCTTCCTATCCCTATATCTTCAGTTCCGTCTGCTTCTCCCTCGCCGTCTTCGAGAAGCCCGAAGAAATCATCGGATGTAAATGATGAGACAACTATATTTGAGTTCTGAGACTGGTAAGTTGGTATGAAGTTTGGATTCGCAGGAGGCTGCTTCCTGTTTTCATATGAACCATCGCCGAAGAGAAGCAGGTACTTCAGAGGTTTGGAGCTCCCCGCCTGTCTCGTGAATTTCATCCTGACAAAATTCCTAAGGGCTGCAATATCAGCTGTTCCTCCCGAGAATTCGTTGTAAACCTGTTCCGGTGTTACGACCAGGGATGTCATTCCGCTTTCAGCGAGATGAATGTCGGCCAGCATTTCAGCATGCCTGATGAAAAGCGGGTGTGTGATTATCACCATTTCTGCCGTTGTTGAGGAGTGAAGATCCTGGTTCTTTACAGGACGTGGCTTTGACTGCAGCGGCATGGCAGCCTGCGGTCTGAAGACTATAAAAGTTTTAAACGAATCAGTTGAGCTGGCAAATGAGAATGAATCACTTTTCCTTGCAATCTGGACCTCCATGGGATTATAGAGGTCTGTTACATCCCATACCACTGCATCGGAAATTGTTGAAGCGATTGTGAATTCCGAAACACGGCCCTTCGAAACCGACCTTGAGTCGCGGAATATAAGTTGCTGTCCGCTGAAGGCTCCGGGTTTTCTTGCCTGCAGTATCAGGTAATCCAGCCAGCCTTCGGCAGAGTTCTCTCCGTTGTTATGGAATTTAACCTCGAACTGGGGGGCTTGTGATCCGCTGGTGAAGTAGCCTGTTGAGTCGACAATCTGTGCGTAGGTTCCCGTTGTCGAAAACAGGTTTACAGGCTGCACCTGCAGGCTTTTAAGAGTGGTCTGGCCCTCATTGAGCCTGAAGACTGTTGAAACTGATGCCCTTGCCGCTACCCTCATCCTGTACCTGATGCTCTCTCCGGGCAGAAGACCCGCGAATTCAGGGTTGATTTTCTGGCTTATTACCTCCTGGAACCAGTCGCGGCCTGACTTGAGAAGGTTCTCGATATCTTTTTCATAGATGTACAACACATCTGTGGCAGATGATTTGTAGCCCGGTGTTCCTGCAGGCGCGGTCGCTGCTTCGACCCTTTTGCCTCCTTCAGTACCCGAGGTTATAAAGTAAAACGATGTGTCTGAATAGTGGTGTTTGATATAATCATATTCCTTCCGTGCGGTGTTGAATTTCCAACGCCCCGGGGGAATAGCATAAAAGAGTATGTAGTCTCCTTCATTGAACACCCCGTCGCTGCCTGTGTTTTTGTACACAGCAACCTCAGACAGATCATCAGGGGCAGAGCCGTCATTGTAAAAAGACAGCTGTCCCTGGTTATTGGCATATATTTTTGGAAAGGAGGGATTTGTAAGACCCATCTCCTTAAGGGCCGAAAACTCCATCCTGTATACGCCCTCTGCAGTTACTGCCACCCTGAACCACTTTCCTGAGGCCAGCACAGATGAGGAGGCATAGCTGTCGCCGGAGCCGGGAGACTGGCCGTCGGACCTGGCAACTATGGCCGTTAAAAGAAGTAACAGTGCTATATACCTCAGATGCGCCATAAACCTTGCTTAACTCATACTAATAACGTGATCGTTCCGTTCATATTGCAGTTTACAATAGTGAAACGCAAGCTGATTCATACCATTACCGCTTTCATGCTGGTTTCCCTGGCCGTAAAGGCCCAGGAATCCTTTGACGGTCCGTTGTTCCAGTGTATGCTTATTCATAACCCGGCCTATTCCGGGGGTGAAGGGGACGGTACGGCAAGGACTTTATATATGAATCACTATCCTGGTAACAATTATAACCTGCATTCTGTTTACCTTTCATACGATTCATATATACCGGTACTGCACGGAGGAGCTGGTTTTTATATTGCAGATGAGTACCTTGGAGGTATCATCAACGATATACGGGCAGGTTTTACATACTCTTATTTTATACAGGCCGGCAGGGAACTGTTTATTCATTCGGGTTTGTCGGCCTCTGTTTTTCACAGGGGATTTAATTTCGGGGATGCCGTTTTTCCCGACCAGATCGATCCGGTGGCAGGTGTAGTGTTCCCTTCTGCCGAGAATACAGGTGCAGGAGGAAAAAGTGCTTTTGACCTGGGTGCAGGTTTCCTTGTAAATTACAGGGGTAATTTCGGGGCTTTTTCAGTCAGCCATCTTACTCAGCCCGATATATCGGAGGCCGGCTTATCCGTTGACAGGCTCAAACGGAAATACAATCTTGAAATTGCAGGGCGGTTCAGTGCCGGCAGCTCTGACAAAAGGTTCATCAGGCCTTTATTCCTTGCAAGCTACCAGGATGATTATTTCAGCGCTTCAGCAGGGGCTGCGTTCGAGAGCAATAACCTTTCTGTAAATTCCGTGCTGCTCTGGAACAACGCTCAGTCGCTGAATCTCCAGTGCGGATTTGCAGTGACAATATCAGATCTGTCGCTGTTCTACAACTACAGGTTCAACATTTCAGCCGAAGGGTCCCGGCTTCCTCTCTCGCTTATGCATCAGACGGGGCTCTCGTTCAGGTTAAATAAAATTGAAAAAAGAAATAATATCAGCACAATAATTATACCCAAATTGTAGTTATATTTGGTGAGTTTAAACCGGATTTAACAAAAACACAGATATTTGACTATTCATCAAAGCCATAAAAATAAAGCAGTTATGTACAGATTCAGGGCTATCACGGTGATTTTAATTTTTGTATTTGCATTGGTATCCTGCGGAAGGAAAGGGGGAGGCGGAGGCGTTTCCCAGACTACCGGCTGGGAGTACAACAATCCTGACAACGGTGGATTTGAAGTGGCGCAGGGCGTTGATCAGGTAACCGGCCCGGGCCTGGTGCTCATCGAGGGCGGTCGTTTTACGATGGGACAGGTTCAGCAGGATGTAATGTTCGACTGGAACAACAAGCCAAGGACTGTAACTGTATCATCATTCTACATGGACGAAACAGAAGTGAGGAACGTTGACTACCGCGAATACCTCTACTGGCTGAGAAGAGTATACAAGGACTATCCGGAAGTTTACCGCAGGTCACTTCCTGACACACTTGTCTGGAGAAGTCCAATGGGTTTCAACGACCCTTATGTTCAGTATTATTTCCGCCATCCTTCCTATAACGATTATCCAGTTGTGGGAGTGAGCTGGCTGAAGGCCAGTGACTACTGCCTGTGGAGAACAGACAGGGTCAATGAGCAGATCCTTGTTGATGAGGGAGACCAGCTGCCGAATCCAAACCAGGCAAATGACAACAACTTCAATACCGAAGCCTATCTTGCAGGTCTTTACGAAGGAGTTGTCAACCAGCTCAGGCCAAGTTCAAATCCTGACCAGACTGAAAGGCGAGTCAATTTTGAGGACGGGGTTCTGCTTCCGGCTTACAGGCTTCCGACAGAGGCTGAATGGGAGTTTGCCGCTTATGCACTATCGGGAAACACATTCGAGGAAAGAATCTATGAAAGAAGGATATATCCCTGGGATGGACATAATGTGCGCAACTCATCCCATAAGACACTCGGTGAGATGAATGCCAAC